>DUEQ01000516.1 GCA_011192085.1 Caldilineae bacterium | reverse complement strand
ACTTATAACTCCGAATTCACGTTATTTAGGATAATTTTGTAAATTTTACTTTTTTAACACCGATTCCGACGATCCATAAGTGGGAAGAAGAAAAGGCGGCGCATCCTCCCGCAACCCCAGATGCACTTCCAGAGCGCGCCCTAGTGCGATGCGATCATCCCAGGGATACTCGATTTCGCCAAAACACATGGATTGCTCATGCCCCTTGCCGCACACCAGCACCACATCGCCTGCTTGCGCCTCCTGCAACGCCCGCTGGATGGCCCGATAGCGATCAGGGACCTGCACGGCCACGCCCCCTGCGGCCTCGCACGCCCGCGCGCTGGCGGCCATCATCGCACCCAGATCCTCGGTGCGAGGGTCCTCCGCGGTAATCACCGCCAGATCGGCCAGCCGCCCCGCCACCTCGCCCATCATCCGCCGTTTCGCCACATCCCGCAGGCCCGCGGACCCGAACACGACGATGACCCGGCCATCGGTCAACGCCCGTGCGGTCTCCAGGGCCGCGGCCAGGGCGAAGGGCGTATGGGCAAAATCCACCAGCGCCAGGAAATCTTGCCCTCGATCGATGATCTCCATGCGGCCGGGGATGGCGGGCGCTTGGGCCAGCCCCAGATGGATGACCTCTTCGGGCAGGTTCAACGCCAGGGCCACAGCGATAGCGGCCAGGCTGTTATAGACATTGAATCGCCCAATGAACGGCGTCTCGATCCGCAGACGCCGCCCCTCCCACACCGCGTCAAAACGCAGCCCCGACGGGCCGTGTTGCACTCCTTCCGCCCGCACATCGCCCTGTTCCAGACCATAGGTCAACAGGCGGGGCGCGGGATAGCCTCGCAGCCGGGCGAAGGAACGGTCATCCGCGTTGAAGATGACGGCCTTGGGGATGCCGGGCTTGGGTTGGGCGCAGTTCAGCATCTCCAGCAGCCGCCCCTTCGCCCGCAGATACCCTTCGTAATCTCCGTGCTCATCCAAGTGCTCGTGGGTGATGTTCGTGACCACGGCGATGTCGTAATCGACCCCGGCCACCCGCCACTGGCTGAGCCCATGGGAGGTCGTTTCCAGCACGGCCCAATCGCTGCCCGCGTCCGCCATGCGGCGGAGATAGCTCTGGAGATCGGGCGCGTCGGGCGTGGTCGTGTGCAGGCCCGTGTCATAGACCTGGTCGCCGATGCGGGCGTTGACCGTGGTCAGCATGCCCGCGCGCAGGCCCGCGGCCGTAAGGATGCTGTGGATGAAGTTGCTGGTCGTCGTCTTGCCATCGGTGCCCGTCACGCCAATGACGCCCAAACGGCGGCTCGGGAACCCCTCCCATGCGGCCGCGAGCATCCCCAGGGCCCAGCGCCCGCTGCTCACCCGCAGGTAGGGGAGGGACAGCTCGGCCATCGCCTGTTCCCCCACAATGGCGCTGGCCCCAGCCGCGACGGCCTGTTCGACGAAGCGATGCCCATC
This sequence comes from Caldilineae bacterium, assembly GCA_011192085.1. Lineage (GTDB taxonomy): Bacteria > Chloroflexota > Anaerolineae > J102 > J102 > M2005. The sequence continues at coordinate 6,411 of DUEQ01000516.1, read as the reverse complement.
CACCCGCACCCCGCGATAGGCCACGAACAGCCCGCCCGGCCCGATCTGCCGGGAATCGGAGCTGATGTGGGTGATGAGGATATCAGGGTTATGGCAGGGCAGGCCCAGGGCCGCAGCCAGCCGGCCCAGGGGCATGGCGCGCGTGTCATCCATACATCATCCCTCGGTTTCCCAATAGCGGCGGATGAGGGTGGGAGGGAAGATGCCCCGGTCGGTGACGATGGCCGAGATGAGATGGGGCGGGGTGATGTCGAACGCAGGATAGAGGGCTTTCGCGCCCACCACCGCGGTGCGCCGCCCCGCGCAATGCAACACTTCCTCCCCACCCCGCCACTCGATCTCGACGCCATCTGCGCTTTCGGTGTTCGGGTCGGGCCCGTCATAGCCCAGCACGTAGAAGGGGATGCCGTGATAATGCGCGGCGATGGCGATCTGAAAGGTGCCTACTTTATTGGTGATGTGCCCGTCCATCGTGATGCGGTCGGCCGCGGTGACATAGTTATCGATCATGCCCCGGCTCATGAGGTGCGCGGGCATGCCATCCGTGATGACCGTGACCTCGACGCCCAGCTCCACCGCGCATTGGGCCGTGAGCCGGGCGCCTTGCAGGTAGGGCCGGGTCTCGGTGGCGATGAGGCGGATGGTCTTGCCCTGCTGTTTGGCCGTCCACAGCATCCAGCACAGGGCCGCGCCTGGAATGCAGTGAGTGAGAATATTATCCCCGTCGTCCAGCAACCCGGCGGCATGCTCCCCACACATCCTGCTCACCCGATTGCCCCGCTCGATCTCGCCGTTGACGTAGTCGAGCACGGCCTGTTTGGGGTCCCCTCCCGCGGCCAGCGCGGCCAGGGCCCGCTCCCGCACGGCGGGAATGATGTGATGCAGGTCATCCGCGGTGGGGCGGGTGGCCAGCAGCCGCTTCGCAGCGGCTTCATAGCTCGATTTATCGGGCCTGGCCAGGGCCAGCCCCAGGCCCGCGGCATAAGCCAGGGGCGGACCGCCCTGTACGATCATGTCCTCGATAGCCCGGGCCACCTCCTCCACCGTGCGACAGGTGACATACTCGATCTCATGGGGATATTTCGCCCGATTCAGCAGGATAACCGCATCCTGGTCCGGGTCATAATGCAGCGTTTTGAAACGATCGGCGAGGATGGCTGGATTCATGGCAGTGTGGCGCGGCGCGCAGTTTGCCCGAGTGGGTGATCTTTATTTTGCCGGGGATACCGTTCCATGCAGACAAGAGGGGATGGCCGCGAGGAGGATGGTCTCCTGTTCGGGCAACACCGTGCGGGGGTCGAAGGCGACGGCGTCCTCCTCCACCCGGGCGATGATAGGAGGCGTATGAGCCCTGAGTGCAGCCAGTAAACGATGCGGATGCTCTGTGCGCAGGAGCAGCAGGGTCGTAGGCAAAGTCTGGCCAGGAAGGGAGCCCCCCCCTACCGCACTGCCGCCAGGGGCCAACGTCACCCGAATCCCCTGTCTCGTCAGCGCGTCGGCCCAGGTCCGGGCCCGCTGCGCTAGCGCCTCCGCGGACGCGCTGATCATCCGCCACGCCGGGATCTCTTCCGTCGCAGTCCCCCGCAGATAGGCCATGAGGGTGGCTTGGAGCGCCGCCAGCGTCGTCTTGTCAACGCGGAAAGCTCGGGTCAGAGGCTGGCGTTTAAGCCGGTCGATGATCGCCTTCCGGCCCAGGATGACGCCCGCCTGCGGCCCGCCCAACAACTTGTCGCCGCTGAAGGTGACCACATCAGCGCCCGCGGCCACGCTGTCTTGCACCCGCGGCTCATAGGCCAGGCCATAAGGTCGCGTGTCGAGCAACGTGCCGCTACCCAAATCGTGGAGCACAGGAATGGGCGGGGATTTGCGTCGAGCCAGCCCCGCCAAAGCGCTGATGCCCACCTCCTCGGTGAAACCGATGATGCGATAATTGGACTGATGCACTTTGAGCAACAGGCCCGTATGCTCGGTGATGGCGTTCTCGTAATCGACCAGGCGAGTGCGATTGGTGGTGCCTACCTCCACCAGGACAGCGCTGCTTTGGGCCAAAATATCGGGAATGCGGAAGCCGCCGCCGATCTCCACCAGCTCCCCGCGCGAGATAATGACCTCCTGACCCGCGGCCAGCGTACGCAGCGTCAGATTCACCGCGGCGGCGTTATTGTTCACCACCAGCGCGGCCTCCGCGCCGGTAAGCCGGGTAAGCAATGCCTCTGCATGGACGTAACGGCTGCCCCGTTTACCCGCGGCCAGATCATATTCCAGATTGGAATAGCTGGATGCGACCTCCATCATGGCTCGCTTGGCTGCATCCGAGAGCAGCGCCCGGCCCAAATTGGTGTGAACGATGACTCCTGTGGCGTTGATAACCGGGAGCAACGAGGGTGCAAACGCGTTGCGAACGCGATCCTGCAATCGCACCACGAGTTCATCTTGCGAAGGCGGGATCTGGCCCGAACGAATGGCTGCGCGCGCATCATCCAGCAGGCTGCGAGCCTCGTCTCGCACGGAATCGCGGCCGAAGCGAGCGATGAGCTCGCGCAATGCGGGCCGGGAGAGCAATGCATCCAGACCGGGGAGCTGGCGGTAAGGATTGGCGGACATGACTCAAGTATAACAAAAAGCCGCTCATGCGGGCGCATGACGGCTGCGGTGTGGGCGGGAAGGGACTCGAACCCCTGACCTCCTCCTTGTAAGGGAGGCGCTCTGGCCAACTGAGCTACCCGCCCGTTCTTTCACATGGAAAATGGAGCGTTTTGAATAATAGCGATGATGAGTGCTGCGGAAAGGGACCTGCAATCTGAAATCGGGTGGTGGATCATTTACGGTAGCGGTAGACGATCCGGCCGCGGGTGAGATCATAGGGCGAAAGCTCGACGCGCACGCGATCGCCCAGATAGATGCGGATGTAATACATGCGCATCTTGCCCGAAATGTGAGCCAGGACCTCATGGCCGTTGTCCAACTGAACGCGGAACATGGTGTTGGGCAACGCTTCGATCACCGTGCCGTCCACCTCAATCTTGTCAGATTTCTTACCTTTCCTTCTCGATTGTTTTGCCAAGTTCTTTGCCTCCTTGAGATGAAGATTTCGGAACGATTCACGCGAAAATCGCGCAAAAACAATCATAAGTTTACCATATTCATCCCAATTTGGAAAGCAACCACCTTTGGCCGCATGTCCTCTTCAGCGACATGCTCCGACGGGAACGCACCGCCCTCGTGGGGAAACGAGCAGCGAAACGCCCTCAAATCCGCGTACATCGCGGATGACGCACCAATTACGGTTGCACACGACTCAGGGCCATTCCCATGGCAGCGTGTTCGACCAGACCCAGATCGCCGTGTAAAGCAACTGATTCAGCACCACCACGCCGCCCGCTCGCAGCAAGGCCTCTGGCCTCAGCGCCCGCGTCATCCAGTAGACCATGAGCAGGGTCGCGGGCCAGGCCGCGGTGGAGAATAGATCCCAGTCCCGCTGGCCGCCGTAATCAGGATTCCAGGTGACGATGAGGAAGAGATAGGCCACCGCGGCCAGCGCCATGAACGCGGAAAATCCATCGCGCGGCAGGTTGCGCCAGAAGAAAACCATCAGAAGAATCAGCGTCAGCAGGGTGAAGGGCTGCGTCAGCCACTGCTCGTTGAGGATATCCATCAGATGCCCGCGGGAGAACATGGTGTAATACTCCCACTTGCCCGTTGCCTCTGTCAGAGGCACCCACCAGCGATGATCGCCCCCGCCTGGCGCTTCGGGCCCGAGAAACGCGTCCAGCCCATGCCCGCCCGCGGTCATCAGCGCCAGCACGCCGCCGCCCACCACCAGCGGCGGTAATATCACCGCGGTCAACCCCCGCCAGAGAGGCTCGTCCTCCCGCCGCCAGGCCCGCCAGGCCAGAAACCACAGTGCAGGCTGCAGGAACAGGGTCGAGGGATGAAAGCCGTGCGCCAGAGCCAGCACGATGCTCGGGCCCCACAGAGAACCCTCCCCCCGCGTCACCCGCCATCCCAGCCAGAAGAAAACCAGCATCAGCAAACTGATGAGGGTGTAGTTTTCAGGATACCCGAAGAAAAGCTGCATCGTCCCCAGCGTGGCCGTCACCCCGAACAGAGTCCAACGCTCCAGGTGCGACCGTCCCACTTCGCCGGCCAGTCGCAGCAACACCCACACCGCCAGCGCGCCCGCTACGCTGGAGAGAATCCAGTACGCGGGCATGGCGTCCTGCCAGCCCCACAGCCTCTCGCCCAGGCGGAAAAGGTGGGCGTGGAGATAGGTGTCCAACGGCGCCTGCCAGTTGAACATGAGGCGCACATCGGGATGGGCGATGCCCTTGACGAGGATGTACGCGTCGCCCCAACGGGTGTGCACCGTGCGTCCCAGCCAGAACCAGGGCCACGAAGCCAGCGCGAAGAGGACCTGTGCGCGCGCCCGCATGGGGAATCGGGGCAATGTCACCGACCCAACCCGCCCGAACCCCAACCACAGGGTGATGGCTCCGGCCCCCACAGCCAGAGCGACTTGCAGCCATCGGGCGAGGTAGACGTACGGATAGATGCCCCACAGCCACTCCGCCGGGGCCAGCCTCCCCTCAGGCCCGACCAGCTTTTCTGGGTACCAGAAAAAGGCCAAATCCGCGGGAAGACGCGAGACCAGCAGGTGCAGCCCCAGCAGCGCCAGCGCGTAGAGAGTCAGAATGCGGATGAGACGACGTTCGGCAACAGTCATGCGAAAATTGTATCAACCCTGCTCCCATCGTCCTAATTCCAACCCCGATGTTTCGAAAATCGATCTCACGCCAAGACAGCAAGTCGCGACGGGAAAAAGAAGCAAAGACCCTTTGCGTCCTTTGCGCCTTGGCGTGAGTCTTTCATCGGCATCGGCGGACTCATGCTCGTGTCGCCTGATTTGACATCCCCTCCCTCCTTTGCTAGAATGATCCCACATTCGCATACCAGAGTGGTTGTAGCATCTCTCGATGCGCCGTCATCGAGAACGGGGGAAGTCCGGTGCAAATCCGGCGCTGTCCCGCAACTGTGAGGGCTTCGGCCCAAGCCAGACACCCCGCGCTGCAACGACATCGGACGCCTGCGCGGACAGGCCCCGGTCTTGATCGAATGATGAGGCCCTTGTCCACCAGGATGGGGGCCTTTTTCTTGCGCCCATTCCATCTCTCATCCAAAGGAGCTCTTTCCATGCGTAAACACTTCATCCTCCTCACCACGCTCCTGCTGGCCCTGCTTATCGCCACCACCGCCTTCGCCCAGGGCGGGGATAAGCGTGTGGCCCTGGTCATCCAGTTCCCTGACCGCACCTACACCGAGATCGTCAGCGTGCCCGCGGACGCCACCACCGCGGACGTGCTGAAAGCGGCCCAGATCCCTGTGGGCATCGCCGATCTCAGTTGGGGCCAGGCCCTGTGCAATATCGACGGCGTGGGCAATCCTGTGGATGACTGCTTCGCAGACCCCAACCATTTCTGGGCCTACTTCCACCTGAACGCCGCGGGAAACGCCTGGGATGTCTCGCAGGTGGGGATCGGCGGCTACACGCCCGCAGATCGGGCCGTCGAGGGCTTCGCCTGGTCAGGCTTCGACGCCAACTACAACCCCACCACCTATCCTCCGGTCAAGACCTTCGACGAGATCGAATCGGAACTGAACCCGCCTCCAGCCGAAATCCCCGAACCCACCACCATCCTCCTGTTGGGCGGCGGTCTGGCAGGCCTGGCAGGCTACGTGCGACGCCGCCGCAAGATGGCCGCCTGACCTGATCCATGCGCGTCAAACGCCTTCTGCTCCTGGCCGCCCTCTTCACCCTGCTTTTGGGGTGGGAGGGCAGCCGCGCGCAGGGGGTGAATCGAGCGGGGCTGGTGGTGCAATTCGGCGATGGGAATGTGGTCACCGCGTGCGTGCAATTCACGTCGGAGACAGTCACTGGCGCGGAGTTGCTGCGGCTGTCGGGCATGGATGTGGTCATGGACCCGCACAGCGGATTCGGCGAAGCCATCTGCAAGATCAGCGTGGGCGATCTCAGCGATGGATGTGATTTCCCGTTGGAGGATTGTTTCTGTCAGTGTCGGGGCGCGGATTGCAAATATTGGGCGTATTACCACCTCAGGGGAAACGCGTGGGAATATTCGCAATTGGGCGCATCGAACTGGCAGGTGAAGGATGGCGATGTGGAGGGTTGGGCCTGGGGGCCCGGCTCCTTTGGCGGCGGCTCCTCCGACGTGGAACCGCCCATCATTCCCTTCGACCAGATCTGCATCCCCTTCACGCCCACGCCCTCATACGCTGATACGCCTTTGCCTCCACACTCTGCCACGCCCACGCACCCACGCGCCACCTTCCAGCCCATCCAGCGCCTCACACCCGAGCCCGTATCGGGCGGATCTGCATCCTCGTCGGGCATCT
>DUEQ01000515.1 GCA_011192085.1 Caldilineae bacterium | reverse complement strand
GCCCGCCAACTATCGGGGCCGCTGAGCACATCGGGGCTGAAGAGAATGGCCCCTTCGATGCACGGGCCTTCAATGCTGCCCTGAGCGGTGCATCCCGCCAGCCAGGCGTAATCCAGGTTTCCGTCGCCATCGATATCCAGAGCGTCCGCGCCTGAGTTGTAGAAGATGCCGAACTGATAGAAGAAATAGCCTTTCCAGTGGCGGCCAGCATCCAGCGTGTAATCAACGAGGTTCTTTTTTGTGGAGGCCACGCCCTGCCAGGAATTAATCATGTCGAGGTCGAGATGGGTGCGTCCTGTGCCGTTGTCGAAAGCGCCCTCCCAGGTGACGCCGTCCTCCATGAAGTAGTTGTAGTCGCGGCTGATGGCCAAGCCTGACTCCGCCGAGGTCATGACGACATCGTAGATGGAGCGGCCCACGCCCGGAATGCCCTCTTTCGTCCAGGTGTCGCCGCCGTCGGTCGTGTGCAGCATCAACTCCTCGCGCCCCGCGACGCGACAGTCATTGGGATTGTCCGGAGCGCAGGAGACGCCGTGAAGCATCTTGTCGGCCAGGGGGTTGAGGGGCGGCATGCCAGGCGCAGCCAGCATCTCCTGGTGGATCTCTCGCCAGGAATAGCCTGCGTCCTCGGTCTTCAGCACTTGCAGGTTCTGTCCCACGGCATAGGCCACCATCTCGCTGGCCGCGGTGATGTTGTAGAGTCGGGGGTACAGGCCCGTGATGATCGCGCGCCAGCTCGCGCCGCCATCCGCACTGCCCCACACGAACCAGGCGGGCCGGACGCCCATGTTGCCCCAATTGCCGTGATCCTCCACCATGACGGAGCCGCCCACCCAAATGCTGTTGGCTTCGCCGATGCCCAGGGCGTAGAGGTGATAGCCCTCATCCCCGCGATTGGCGTCCCAAGTCGCCCCGCTATCGCTGGTGCTGGCCATCTTCCCGTTCAATCCCACCAGCCAGCCCTTCTGGGTCTGGCCGGGATGCATGCGGATGCGGGTGATAGGGAACCAAAGGCTGGCCAGTGTGCGCCAGGTGGCGCCCTGGTCATCGCTGAAATAGACGTTGCCATCCTCTCCCGCCAGCCACGCCTTGTTTTCGGCCAGGAAGAGGTCGTTGATGGCGGCTGAGGTGACGTTCACGGGCGTCCATGTATCCCCGCCATCCTCGGTGACCAGCGCGACGCCATGTTTTCCGGCGGCGATGCCATGGCGGGCGTCATCAAAGAAGGCGATGCTCGTGAGATCCGCTGTTACGCCGCTATCCTGAGCGGACCAGGTGGCGCCGCCATCCGCCGTGGCGCGGATGATCCCGCCCTCGCCAGCGACCCAGACGTGAGCTCCACCCACCACCGCGACGTCCCGGAGCGTGGAAGTCGTCCCCGCGTCGATCCGCTCCCAGGTGGCGCCGTTGTCCAACGAGCGCAACACGATGCCCTCCTCGCCCACGGCCCATAGGCTGCTCGACGATGCCGTGATGGCGAAGAGATCCTTGCCATCGGCTGGAGCCTGGTAATGCCAGTAGGTTCCGCCATCGGTTGAGCTGACGATCATGCCGTCGGAACCGACGCCGATGACTGTGTTGTCATCGATGCCAAGGAGGTCATAGAGGGCCCCTTCCGAACGCCAGACCCGCTCCCAATCGCCTTTGGCGGTGGTGGCGGCCTGGGCGCGCAGCAAGGGGGTGGGATCCTCTTCCGTGGTCGGAGGGGAGGCTATGCTCGTCCCCGTCCCCAGAAAAAGGGCGAGGATCATCATCAGTGCGAGGGTCCAGTAGACTCGTTTCATAAAGGTTTTTTCTCCAAATGGGGGGTTGGCAGCGTTTTATTGTCTGTGTCGTCCAGTGAGCAGGTATGGTAGCAGATGAGAGGCCACTGCTACAAGCCTGAGACGTCGCCGCAACCCGAATCTGACCGCGCCCCGCAATAAGATGAATAAACTCTCACTTCCCCTCTTCAATAAGCCCCTTTGCCCCGAATCACCACGCCGATGGTCTTGATGAGGATTTGTAGGTCGAGCAGGGGGGAATAGTGGCTGATGTAGTAAAGATCGTCCTCGGTGTGCAGGTGCATAGGCTTATCGCTGCGCCCGCTGATCTGCCACCAACCGGTGATGCCGGGCGGCACAGCGAAGCGTTTGTGCTGCCAGGTCTCGTAATTCTTGACGATGAAGGGCAGCTCGGGCCGGGGCCCGACCATGCTCATATCCCCCTTCAGCACATTGAACAACTGAGGCAGCTCGTCCAGGCTGGTGCGGCGGATGATCTTGCCTACGCGGGTCACGCGAGGGTCTTCCTTGCGTTTGTGAATGATGGTCCCATCCTCGGTGCGAGTGATGACTTTGTCCAGCAGTTTGTCTGCATCTTGCACCATGGAACGGAACTTGTACACCGTGAATATCTGGCCGTTCTCGCCCACGCGTTCCTGTTTGAGGATGACCGGGCCTGGCGAGTCGAGCTTGATAGCGATGGCGATGACGAGCATCACGGGCCAGAGGATCAGCAGGCTGATGGTGGCCACGGCCAGATCGAAGATGCGTTTGATTACCCGATCGACGCCATCGATGACAGGTTCCTTCAGTCCCATGACCGGGATGCCGTCCCAATCCTCCATGGTGACCCGGAAGAAGGCTAGATCGAGGACGTCGGGGACGAGGAAGACGCGCACCGGGCGTTCATAGAGGTGGAGGATAATGTCCCGCAGCGCCTCATGGGCCCGCAGGGGCAGTGCGAACACGACATGATCGATCTTGTGTTTGTCCACGATGGGCAGCGTTTGATGCAAGTCCCCCAGCACCGGCGCACCCTCGAACGTCTTTTCTCGCTTGTTCGGATCATCATCCACATACCCCACCAGGCGCAATCCCGTCCACGCCTGCTCCTGGATCTTCCTCGCCACGGCTTGACCGACGCTGCCCGCGCCGATGATGAGGATGCGTCTTGGACTAAGCTGCCGGGCCCCAGCCCAGCGCAAGCTCAGGCGCATGGTCCAGCGATAGCCGATGAGGAAGATGAAATCGGCCAGGATGAAGTAGATGAACATCAGCCTGGGCGTGTCGCGATAGGAGATGTAGAGCACGCCCGCAAAGATGAATGCCGCCAGGCTGATGGCCAAAGACAGGGTGCGGAGCTCGTCGGGCCATCTCAGCGTATGCCGGGCGTCGTACACATGCAACAAAAAGAAAACCATGGTCCAGATGATCGCGACGGTGACGAACAGCTCGGCGTCGATCACGATGTTGTCTGGGGTCAGCGTGACGCCAAAGGGCAGGCTCAGGCGGGCCTGATACGCCATGAACAGCGCCAGCAGCGTAAGGGCAATGTCGCTGAGGTAGGCGAAGATGATGAAGTTGGCGTCCTCCTCTCTTCTGAGCATCATGCACACCTTTGGGCGTGGCGAGTCGTTTTTCGATACAGCCAATCTATTGTATCTCGCTTTTCCCTTTTTCAAAAACTCCTGTGCTCATCCACACAGAATGTGGTAGACTGTCCTGAAAATGGCAGGCAGCACGCGGATTACGCCGTAAGCTTTAATCATTTCCGCGTTCCCATTGTCATCCCTATCGGCGGGCAGCCGTCCGGGTTGCCCGTCCCGAAAATGGAGGCATCCCCAACGAGGTGATCTCATGCCCGAACGTTCCCTCTCGCCCAAACCCGCTTGCGAATCCTATGTGGAGATGACGGAGCTTGTCCTCCCCACCCACACCAATCCCTTGGGCACCGCTTTCGGCGGTCAGATCATGGCTTGGATCGACATCTGCGCCGGGATTGCAGCGACGCGACACGCCCGCGAGGTGGTGGTCACCGCCAGCATGGACGATCTCCACTTCCGCGCGCCCATCTACCAGGGCGAAGTCGTCATCCTCAAAGCTCAAGTCAATCGCGCCTTTCACACCAGCATGGAGGTGGGGGTGCGCGTCGAGGCGGAGAATTCCCTCACGGGCGAACGCCGATACTGCTCCTCCGCTTATCTCACGTTCGTAGCCCTGGACGCGGAGGGCAATCGCGTGCCCATCCCGCCCCTTGCTCCCGAGACGGAGGATGAGAAACGGCGCTATGAGGAGGCGGAGGCGCGGCGTCTTTATCGCCTGGAGCGCAGGAACCAGGATCGGAATGTGGTTGCCCGTCCTCATCCCCCGCTGCACCAAAAATAAGGCTCACGCGAAGGCGTGAGATTCGCTTAACGCATTACCCGGACAAGGGATCGTGCTGCCGGATGTATGCATGACGCCCGGTGGCATCCTTGTAGGCCCGAAAGGCTTCTGCCAGGGAGACGCTATCCTGGGGAAGGTGTGCGCGGCGCCACATGAAGAAATAGGCGATTTCCCTCTGAGCAGTGATCAACTCCCAATAGAACAACTCGGAGATCACGCCGCCACGCGCCAACATGCCGCTGGTGTGAAAGGCCTCTAAGGCCGGACAGCGGTCGTAGGCCACGCGATAATGGCTTACCCGCCAGCCGCCGGGGATGGCCTTGGGATTGACGTTCGCAATGATGGCGAATTGCGCCCGCACGTCGCCGTTCAGGGGCAGTCCCACGCTGCCGGGATTGATAACGTGCCAGGTCCGGGGCGTCGACGGCTGGCCGTTTTCCATGAAAAAGACAGGATCGTTTGTTTCATCCAGGGATCGCGTGGGCTGGGAAATGATACGATCGATTTGGTGATGGGTGTGGGCATTGATGAAAGTGGCCTGTTCAATGTTCTCCATCGCGGCCGCGATGCGCTCCGAGGGCATGTCGGGGCTGAAGCCCATGCGATGGTTGCCGGGGATGCCGTGGGCCAGGCGGATGGGTTCTGTGTGGGGATAGAACAGGGTCAGATCGTCGGGCAGCGCAGCCAGATAAGCGCCCTGGTCTGGGCGCAGGTGCTCGGCCAGCCAGTGGAGCTGCCCCCAACGCATGGGGTCCTGCCAGGCGTCGGGCGCTCGACCGCCGACGAAATCCAGATAGTAAAACTCATGATTCCCGCGCAGCACGATCCAGTCGCTGTCGCGGATGAAATCCACTACCTGGCTGCTGAAAGGCACGGCGTTGATCAGGTCGCCCACGACGATGACCGCATCGGGCTGGAGCTCCTCCAGCTTCGCGACCACGGCCTGCAGGGCGTGGAGGTTGCCGTGGATGTCGGCGAGAATGGCGAGGCGCATGGGGGGCAGGCAGGGCGACCTCGGAAACCCGTCAAGACCTCCGAGGTCGCGGGGAATCAGCAAATGACCACAGAGTTTTCGTCGCCGAAGGGGTTGGGCGCGTAGGCATCTGCGGCCCAGTCGTTCTCCCACCGCCCGTCGATGCGGTAGCGGTACTGGTAGGCCTTGCCCGGTTCCAGTTCCAAGGTGGCTTGATAGACGCCACGGCTGTTGCGCTTCATGGGCTGGGGCGTCCAGCCGTTGAAATCACCCAACAATTCGACTTCCTGAGCTTTTTTGGCGAAATCCACCTTGAAGGTGACCTTCATGGTCTTGCGGGTCTTGATGTATCGTTTCGAGATCATGGTTTTCTCCTGGCGTGGGGATGAAAAAAGACGACAGCTCGGGCTGCCGTCTGTGACCGGGGGATTTTACGCAGGTTGGGTGGGATTTGTCAAATCACAGATGCAATGCATCGGCCAGGGCGATGGCCAGGTGCACCGGTTCGCGGCCCGTGAGTTCGATGATCTGGTGACGGCAGGAGGCGCCGTTGGCTATGATCACCGAGTTCTTGTGGCTCTGGATGCTGGGGATGAGCCGGTCATGGGCGATGGCTTTGCTCACGTCGTAGTGGTCTGCGTCGTAGCCGAATGCGCCGGCCATGCCGCAGCATCCTGCATCAGTGCTCTCGGTCCCGGCTCCGGGAATGGCGTCCAACACCTTGAACAGGGGGTCTTCGCCCACTAGGGCCTTCTGGTGGCAGTGGCCGTGTACCAGGAAGTGGGTGTTTTTCTTCTCCAGGGGTAGGGCGCGGGGGGCCTCCTCCAGCAGTTGGGCCAGGTATTCGTCGAAGAGGAGGACGCTTTTGGCCACCAGACGGGCGTCGTCGCCCGGCAGCAGGTCGGGATAGTCGTCGCGGATGGTGAGCAGGCTGCTGGGCTCCAGGCCGATGATGGGCACGCCCGCGCGGGCGAAGGGCAGCAGCCTCTCCACGACCTGGGTCGCGGCCTTCCTGGCATAGGGAACCAGGCCCTGGGAGAGCGCGGGGCGGCCCGAGCTCATCGCAGGCGTGATCTCGACCCTCGCGCCTGCGGCCTCCAGCACCCGCACCGCGGCCATGCCCACCTCGGGGTCATTGTATTCAGTGAAGGTGTCCACGAACAGGACGACCTTGCGATCCGACTCCCTTGGCTCCTGTCCCCGGCGATGGTCGTGGAAGCGGGCGGTGAAGGTCTTGCGGTGGAACGTGGGAAAGCGGCGGTCGGGATGGATGTGGAGGGCCTTTTGCATGATCCAACGGGTGGGRGCGAATYCCAGCAGCCAATTGGACAGGGGGGCGAAGGCGCTACCCCAACGGGAGAGATCGTGGATATGGCCGAAGACCCATGCGTGGAGRGGCGGGCGRGATKYCTTGTACTTCTGRGCRTARRCYTCGGTCTTGAGCTTGGTCATGTCCACGCTRGARGGGCATTCGCTCTTGCAGGCYTTGCAGCCCAAGCAGAGGTCCAGGGCTTCGTGCAGGTCGGGGTTGTCGAGGCCGCCGGGGAGTTCKCCYGAGAGTGCGGCCCGCAACAGGTTCGCTCGCCCGCGCGTGCTGAACTCCTCATCCCGCGTCGCCTGGAAGGAGGGGCACATGGTCCCCACATCCAGCTTGCGGCACACYCCCGAGCCGTTGCACATCTCCACCGCCATAGCGAAGCTCCCATCATGGGCCCAGTCCCACACGGGCGTGATCTCGATGGTGCGGTAGTCGGGCCCGTAGCGCAGGTTCTGGTCGGGCGGCAGGGGGGCCACCACCTTGTGGGGATTCATGAGGTTGTTGGGATCGAACGCTCCTTTGATCTTGCGGAAGAGGTCGTCGATCTCGGGGCCGAAGAATTCGGGGTTGAGATAGCTGCGGGCGAGGCCGTCGCCGTGCTCGCTGCTGGGCACGCCGCCATATTTCTTCGCCAGCCGGGCCGATTGGGTGACCAAATAGATGAGGTTGTCGATATCTTCCTTCTTCTTCTGGCTGAGGATGGGGCGCACGTGGACGCAGCCCGCGGAGGCGTGCGCGTACATGGCCGCGACCACGCCCCGATCTTCCATGATCCGCCAAAGTTCCGCCATGTAGTCGGCCAGGTTCTCGGGGGGGACAGCCACGTCCTCGATGCCGGGTAAGGGTTTAGCGTCCCCGCGCATGGAGAGAAGCAGGCCCAACCCCGCCTTCCGCACCTCCCACACATTGGCCTGCGCTTTGGCGTCGGTAATGGTGACTACCGGGTTCGTATACCCCGTGCGGTTCAGGTGACGTTTCAGCGCGTCCAGCCGGTCGGCGATCCACGAGGCCTCGTCGCCCGAGAATTCAACGATGTACACGACCATGGGGTCGCCTTCGATGAAGGTGAGGCGCTTGTTCCAGGCGGACGAGGAGCGGGTAAGGCGGAGGAGGTAGTCATCGATGAGTTCGACCGCGGAGGGTTTCAGTTCCAGCAGGCCGGGCACGGCCCGAAAAGCCTCCTCGCGGGTGTCGAAGTGGAGGATGGCCAAGGCTTTGTGACGGGGAATGGGCACGAGGTTGAGTTCGGCCTCCAGGAACACGCCCAACGTGCCCTCGCTGCCCACGAGGATGGGCGCGAAGTTGAAGACGTCGCCATCAAGCTGTTTGCGCAGGTAATCCAGGTTGTAGCCGCCCGAACGCCGCCAGTATTTGGGGAATTTCTCGTCGATGAGGGCGGCGTTCTGGCGGAGGAGGGGGACGAGGTCGCGATAGAGCCTGGCCTCCAGTGTGTCGCCTTGGGCGAGCTGATCGATGCGATCCCAAGCAACCGGGCCGAAGCGCACATCCCGGCCATCGGCCATGACCACGCGCAGGGAGTGGACGTGATCCACCAGGCGGCCATAGACGATGCTGTGGGAGCCGGTGCTGTTGTTGCCGATGATGCCGCCCACCACGGCCCGGTTGCTGCTGGCGGGGTCGGGCCCGACCATGAGCCCATAGCGTTTCAGCGCTTTGTTGAGCATGTCCAGCGTGCGACCGGGCTGCACCAGCACCCGGCGTTGCGGGCCATCCACCCGGATGATCCGATCCAGATATTTCGTGAAGTCGATGACCACAGCCTCGCCCACGGTCTGGCCCGCGAGGCTGGAGCCGCCCCCGCGGGGCAGTACGGGCAGGCCATACTCGATACAGGTCTCCACCGTGGCCAGGACGTCGTCGTAGTGTTTGGGAATGACCACGGCCAGGGGCGTCATCTTGTAGATGGACGCGTCGGTGCTGTAGAGGATGCGGGTGGCGAGATCGGTTTTGATCTCCGCGGCGCTGTATTTTCGCAGGGTTTGGGCGAAATCCTGAATGTGTTGTTGGCTGGCATCCATGGTTGGTTTCGGGGAAGAATAAGTTTGGGGGTGGAGGGAACGCGATTAGTTA
>DUEQ01000514.1 GCA_011192085.1 Caldilineae bacterium | reverse complement strand
ATTTAAGTCTATCTTAGAGAAGCTTCTTGTGAGGTGAATGATGCGCTATCCCGTCCCCGGTCGATGCCCCGTTTGTGGGCGCGATCTCTATGTCAGAAAGCTTGCCTGCACCCACTGCGGCGCCATGGTCGAAGGCGCGTTCGAGCTACCCAGGCTAGCCCGACTCTCTCCCGAGCATCAGCGCTTTATCGAGCTGTTCATCCGCTCGGAAGGCAAGTTGAATCGGATCCAAGATGTGCTGGGCGTCTCCTATCCCACGGCCCGAGCCCAATTGCATGAGGTCATTCGGGCGCTGGGTTATGAGCCCATGGGCGTGGAGGAGGCCCCGAGCCGGGGAATCATGGCCGAGCGCCGTCGTCAGATCCTGGCGGACCTGGAAGCGGGGAAGATCACGTCGGAGCAGGCAGTGCAGATGTTGAAAGGAGGATCGCCATGAAAGGTCTCAGGCCGTTCCAAAGCAACCCCCTGGTCCGGCGCAGGCTCTCCCGGCCTCTGGCGGCCATGGGGGGCGCGGGCGCCCTGGCCCTGGGGACGGTCGTCGCCATGCTGGCTCTAGGTGGCGTCGTCGTCGCAGGGGTGGGCGCGATCATCGGAGGGGGTCTGTTGCTGTCGGGGTATTGGATCAAGGCCAATCGCCACGGCGTCTGGGCTCATGTGTTCGTGGATTCCGATGATGTGGTTCTTTCCCTGGCCTTTCCCATCCCCATCTCCCTTATCCATTGGGCGCTGCGTCGAGCGCCCATCGATGATGAGGCCGCGGCCATGGCCCGCATGATCCTGGATGACCCCATCTTGCTGGAGACCCTGCGCCATGACGCCATCGAGATCATGGTGGATGATGGCCTAGAGCATGTCGAGGTGGTCATTGGGCCGCGGCGCAGCCATTGGCGAGCCTTTCAGTTCAATCCCCGTCCTGCTTTTTCTCAATCTCAATCCCCCATGGAGGAGTATTAATCATGTCCGATGAACGTTTGCATATCTTGAAGATGCTCGAAGAGGGCAAAATCACGGCGGAAGAGGCGTCGCAATTGCTGGAGGCGCTGAACGCGGCAGAGGCCGAGGCTCAGGGCGGCCCTGAGGCGCAGGGCGTGTGGGAATCCCCCCGCAAGGCCCGGTGGATGCGCATCGAGGTGACGGAGCGGCATGGCAACCGGGTCCACATCAAGCTGCCCGTGGCCATCGTGCGAGCGGCGCTGCGCCTCGGCGGCGGTCATCTCAGCATCGGCGGCTTCGATAGCGAGGAGCTCGGGCCTGAGCTCATGGCCGAGCTGGAACGGGCGTTGCTCGATGGCGAGATGGGGCTCCTCGTCGATGTGGTGGAGGAGGATGGCGACCACGTGCAGATCTACCTGGAGTGATCGCCATCCTCTGTGGCCTGTCATGAAGTGGACGTCAACGAGCGGGCCTCTCTCATGACGAAAAAGAAGCCCCGTCGCAAGACGGGGCCTTTTTCACGCTGCGGCATCGCGGTTAGCGCCTTCTCACTCCCCGCGGATGACGCCGATCCAGCGGATTTGGTGGCCTTGATTCAGAGAAATCCGTGGGAATCTGCGCCATCCGCGTTATCAGCGGCGAATTGAAAGCGCCAAGATGCGACATTTGGCATGAGATGACGTCAAGATGCATAACAGCCTCTAGCTGTCGGGCACGATCCAGAGCTGGTTGGCGAGCTTCGCGCCCACATAGGCCAGGCCTGCATCGCTGTTCACGGCCACGCCGAAGGGGCCCTGGCCCACGGCCACCGTTCTGATGATCTGGTTCGTGCGGCCATCCACGATGGTAACCGAGTTGGAGGCGGTGTTAGGCACGAAGACGTGATTCGTGGCCAGGTTGATTCCCAATCGCCCGGTGGCGTCCCTGCCGCCGTTGGGCAGATCCAGGTGAGTCACTCGCCTGAGCCCTTCGTCGGTGGCCCAGAAGACTCCCAACCGGGTGAAGAAGGTAGGGCCTCTATAGGTGACATAAAGACGGCTGTTGTTGGGGTTGAAGGCCAGGGCGTAGGGCACGCCGCGGTCTTCTTCGTCGTTGACCTGATAATCCCGGATTATCCGCCAGCCATCCACGTCGATGACCGCGATGCGGTTGCGATCGCGCGATCCCACATAGACCCGATTCCGGTCCTCATCCACAGCCAAGCCAAACGCGCCGCTGGCCACGCTGATCTTCCGAGTCACCATGTGCGTCGCTCCGTTGATCTCCTCCAGACGGTTGCTGTCATGAGTGACGACGTAGATCCGGTTGGTCTGTTCGTTCACATCGACGTAGGTGGGGAAGCGCCCGGTGTCGATGGTCCGCATGAGGGTGTTGGTGACGCCGTTGATGACCGCAACCTGATGGCTGGCCGCGCAGGCCACATAGACCCGGTTTGTCTTCGTATTGACGTCTACCCCGAAGGGTTGGCTGCACACTGGCACTGTGGCCACCCTTTGGAAGTTGGCGGCGTTCAGCACCAGGACCGAGTTCGAATCGCGGTTGGTGATGTAGAGTCGCTTGGTGACAGGGTTGTAGGCCAGGTCATTGGGCGTTTTTAGGCCGGAGACCGGTGCTTTGTAGGGATTGCGGGCCGCGGGCGTGGGCGTGGGCGTCGCCGTCGGCGCGGGAGGTGGGTTGGCGACGCTAATGTCGACGTTGAAGATGACGGGCACCCAGACGCGATAGCCCATGTCGCCGGCGTGGGATGGCGTGGGAGTGGGATCGTCGATGGCGCCCAGAATCTGTAGGGTGCCGCAGTCGGTGTGCACGTAGAGCTGGAAGATATCACCCGCATGGCCGCCAGGATAGGTGAAGGTGTAACCGCCATCCTGTTTGCGCCAGTAGGGCTGGTATTGCGTCCAGATGACGTTGCCAGTGTAACCGGTGACAGTGAAGACGGTGGCCCGCTGCCAGGGGAGCCCGTTCACCGACCACACGTGATCGTCATCCCACAGGGGGATGTCGTAGTCACGGCCCCACACCTCGAACTGCAATCGGCCATGTTCGCATCCCGGAGGAGGCGTGGGCGTGGGGCAGGGGCAGGGAGGCGTGGCTGTGGGAGTTGGGGTGAGGGTGGGTTGCCCGGTGGGAGTCAGCGTGGGCGTGGTGGGCGCTTGTCGATTCTTGAAGCGCACTYGCACGCAGTTCTCGCCGCTAAACACGGTYACCTCGAAGCGCTCRGAGGTGACGGGMTCCCA
Organism: Caldilineae bacterium; assembly: GCA_011192085.1. Lineage (GTDB taxonomy): Bacteria > Chloroflexota > Anaerolineae > J102 > J102 > M2005. Next base: position 5,521 of record DUEQ01000514.1, on the reverse strand, counting down.
GCCAGCCTGCATCTCTTCCCACACTTCCCACTGGCCCGGCGACAGGTTGGGRAATTCAAAGTAACCGGAGCCGTCGGTGACAAGGATGTATTCGGGCGATGTGCTGCCTACGGGGCGAGCGTGGATGACCCAGCCGGGCAGGCCCACATGAAGATCATCCACTTTGTAGCCGCTGATGCAGCCGGACACAGAAGAGGGCGGGCCCACGGTGACGGTCTCGTTGTCGCTGTCCACCACGTGGTTGTTTTCATCATCGAAGCCCGAAGCGATGGCCACATTGGTGTGCTCGCTCCCTTCTCGCCCGCGGATGATCTCGGTGAAGGTGCAAGCGTAGCTGCCGCCCACGGGAATGGTTTGGGGGACGACGCAGTCGCCGCGTCCGTTCAGATCACCAAATACGGAGTCGGCCAGGGTGAGGATGGTGACCGCGTCGCCCGGACTTGTGTTGCTGATGGTAATGGTGAAGGAGACCACGCCGCCCGGTTCGGGCACCACGGCGGGGTTGGCCATCTTGGTAAGGATGATGGAGGGCAGCGCGTCAGTGATGTAGATGTCGGCGTCATCATTGGCGCTGAGGCTGCTGTCATCATCATCGGTTGCGGTGGCCGTCACCACATCGGTCTCGACATCACCGGCATCCCCCGTGACATTCGCGGTGAAGCTACACGTGTAGCTGGCTCCGATGCCCAGGGTTTGCGGCACGGCGCAGTCACCCTGGCCGTTCAGATCGCCGTGGATGTCATCGCTCAGCGAGTTGATGGTGATCTCATCGGCTGGGCTGGTGTTCGTGATGACCACGGTGAAGAGCACCGGGCCGCCCGGTTCGGGCAGGTTGGTGGGGTTCGCGATCTTGGTCAATATCATCGAGGAGGGGATGTCGGTGATATTGACCGTGGCGTCATCGCTGGCGTGGACGCCGAAGCCGTCGTCATCTTCACCCGTGACGATGGCGATGTCGGTTTCGCTATCGCCGGCGTTGCCTGTCACCATTTCGGTGAAGCTGCATGTGTAATGCGAGCCCGGAGCCAGCGCCTGGGGCAGGGTGCAGTCCCCTTTGCCATCCAGATTGCCGTAGATGGTGTCGGTCAGCGTGTTGAGCGTGACGCTGTCCACCGGGCTGGTGTTGGTGACGGTGAGGGTGAAGGTGACCAAGCCGCCCGGTTCGGGCACGCTGGCGGGCGTGGCCACCTTGCTGAGGRCCAGCGAGGRGGGGGAGTCGATGATGGTCACATCGGCGCTGTCGCTGCTCTGRASGGGGTTGCCCTCGCTGTCTTCGCCGATGRCGGTGGCGATGTTCGTTTCATGATATCCGGGCGRGCCGGTGACRTTGGCGATGAAGAKGCAGGTGTAGCTGTTGCCCGCGGTGATGGTTTGCGGCAGGGAGCAGRTGCCCTGACCGTCGAGATCGCCGTAGACCGTATCGGTGAGGGAGTTGATGGTGACTGGGGAGCCGCTGGTGCTGGTGTTGGTGATGGTGATGGTGAAGTGGACCAGACCGCCCGGTTCGACCAGTTCGGAGGGGTCCGCGGTTTTGGTCAGAGCAATGGAGGAGGTGGCTCCGATGATGTTGATGGTCTCCGAATCCGCATCGCTCATATCGTAGCCGTTGGGATCCACGCCGATGACGGTGGCGGTATTGGTTTCGCTATCGCCAGCCACGCCCGTGACGTTGCCGAGGAACTGACATTCGTATGTGCCCCCTGGCGGGATGGTTTGGGGGATGGCGCAAGTGCCCTGGCCGTCCAGGTCGCCGTAGATGGTGTCTTCCAGGGTGTGGATGGGGATGTTGTAGGAGCCGCTGATGTTTTCGACGCGAATGGTGAACGTGACGGGACCGCCAGGTTCAAGGAGGAAGCGGGGTTCGCCCGTCTTGGTGATGCGCAGGCGGGAGACCACGCCGACGATGTCGACGGTGGCGGGGTCGTCGTCGCTGACGGGGTTGCCGTCATCATCTACGCCCGAGGCGGTGACCACATTCGTATGGCTGTCGCCCACCTCGCCTCCAACGAAGTTGGTGAATACGCAGATGTAGCTCTCGCCAGGCGTCAGGGTGAAGGGGGTGGCGCAGGTGCCCTGACCATTCAGATCGCCGTAAACGGAGTCCGTCAGCGAGGTGATGGTGACTGTGTCGGCGGTGCTGGTGTTTTCCACTTCCACCACAAAGGTCACATCATCGCCAGGCGCGGCCACCCGGGTGGGGTTGGCGCTTTTCGTGACCACGATGGAGGAGGAGGCGTTGGTGATGGTGACCGTGGCGCTGTCATCATCGGAGAGAGGGTTCCCATCGTCATCGACCGCGGAAACGGTCACCCTGTTCGTATGGGTGTCGCCTGCGTTGCCGCTCACGCTCTCGGTGAACTGACAGCTGTACGAGCCGCCCGGCGCGATGGTCTGCGGCATGGCGCAGTCGCCCTGCCCATCCAGGTCGCCATACACGGTATCGATCAAGGCGTTGAGGGTGATGGTGTCGGCGGTGCTCGTGTTGATCACCTCCACCGTAAAGGTCACCGTGCCGCCCGGCTCGATGAGGCTAGAGGGGGTGGCGCTCTTCAGCACCTGCATGGATGAGGGCGCGTCCGTGATGTGGACCACGGCGTCATCCTGGGCCTCCACCACATTATGGTTCTCATCCTCGCCCGAGACGGTGACCACATCGGTGTGGGTGTCGCCCGCGTCCCCGCTCACATGGCCGGTGAATTGACAGGTGTAGGCGCCTCCGGCGGCGATGGACTGGGGCGTCGCACAATCTCCCTGGCCGTTCAGATCGCCGAAGATGGAATCGAACATGGTGGTGATGGTGACCGCGGTGGTTGAGGAGAGGTTGTCGATAGTGACAGTGAAGGTGATGTTGCCGCCAGGCTCGGCGATGCTGGCGGGGTCCGCGGTTTTGGTCACGTTGATGGTGCCGATCTGAGGCGCATAGCCGAAGTCGGCGTCGTAGAACTCGCTGGGTTCGGTGGGGAGGATGACGAACATGGGGTTGGGGCCGTAGGTGGCGCTGCTGGTCAGTTCATAATTCTCTAGCGGGCCGCCGGCGTTGAAGTTGCTGGAATCGATCTCCACCCAGTATTCGTTGACGCCGTCCAGATTGTCGAAGAGATACCAACCGTGTTCGACGCCCGGGGTGTTGGGATCATCGCCCGTGATCATCTGGTCGATGAGGGTGTCTTGGGTGGGGTCGAACACGCCGTCGCCGTCATCCAACCACAGTTTGACCAGAACGCCGTCGATGCCCGGCTCCCCCGCGTCCTTTTCGCCATCCCGATCATCGTCTTGCCAGACGAAGTCGCCGATGACGGAGATGCCGGCCGGCTTTAGGGGCGCGAGGCCGCGCAAGGCGGATGGGGCCGCGCCCACGGCGCTGGTGGAAGGCGATAGGGTCGCTGCCAGCACCAGAACAAGCGCGACGAGCGCCGCCAGGATCAACGCCAGTGGCAAGGAGTGTCTCGTTTCTTTCGGGGGAACCATCATGGCATTTACTCCTTAACGATAATAGGAAGATAGAGTTGCTGGGGATAAGTGGCTGCGGCCAATGGCAATTGCAACGCCGGGTCCCCCATGAGTAGAAAGGTGTCGATGAGATCGATGTAGGTTCCGGAAGGCGCGTTGGCGATGAGATAGAGTTTGCCCGCGGTCGTTGCAGGGCCAATCCGCTGGCCGGAGCCGTGAAAAACCGAAAGGAAAAAACCTCGTTCCAAATAGTCATGTCCCTGGCTAAGGCCATAGCCCGTGGGCGCCCAACTGGCCACAGCGCCATGGTCGGGTAGGCGCACAGCCGCCTCGCTAGTGGATTGGGCGGTGCGGTTGGCTTCGTGGAAGTAGCCTTCGTTGCAGGTCATGGGGAGCATGATGGGGAGTTTGTCGCCATTTTGCATTTGGGAGGCGGCGGTGACGTCCCATATCTTCTCCTGGGCCCAGAAGGTCTTGGTGCCGTGCCCAATGTAGCTGACGAATAGCGCGCCCTGGTTGTTCAGCGCCTGGGCCATCTTCTGGCGACAGTCCGCGCCCGAGACGCAGGTGCGGTCGAGATAGAGCTTGGTGCGCTGATAGTCGTCGGGAATGAGCCGGGTGGTGTTGGCGGGGGGATCGACGTAGCCGTCGGCGATGGCGTCGGAGAGCTCGTAGAAGTTGCCCCCGCCCCCTTCCAGGTTGTCGGTCACAAAGAGGATGCGCTTCGTCCAGTCGGCGTCAATGGGGGTGCGCTCGTAGGTCAGGATTTTGTTGACCATGGCCGTGGTTTCGGCGGGCGAGTTGGCGGGTAATCGGCCCACATGTATGTCGGGCAGGATGTCGTCGCCCGCGACCGCGGCGAAGCGGTTGTCCGTTGCGGTCTCGCCCAGGGTGGGGTCCACCACGGCCAGGAAGGGTGGCAGATAGGTGTCGCCGCTGGAGCTGAGATAGCGCCTGGGGTCGTAGGTGCCGTCTCCCACCAGGAGGACGAAGCTGGGGGCTGGGCGTTGCCAGTGGGCGTAGGCGTAGACCAGAAAGTCGCGTATCGCCTCCGCCGACATCATCCCATATCCGAATTCGTCATACACTGCCTGGGTGCTGACGGCCATGACTCGGTAACCCTGAGCCGAGCGATGAGCGAGCAAAGGCTCGATAGCTGAGCTGAAGTCGGGATGATAGATGACCAGGTAATCGGCGCCATTTTCCGGTGACGCGAGGGGCCGCGCCATGGACGCTTTGGGCTGGATGGCCAGGGGTTTCTTGCGTTGCGCTGTCGTTTGCGCCCAATAGCGTCGGCTGCCAGCATGGGTCTCGCCGAATTCCAGACGGTAATGACCGTCGCCCGTAGCGACTGCGCGCCAGCCGACGATTCGGGCCGTCGCGTCGGGCGTGGTGATGTCGTAGAGCTCCAACTGAGACGAGGAAAAGCCTTCGATTTGAAAGGTGCGGGGGGCGGGGTCTTCTTTGGCGAATTCGAGATGGTCCTCGTCGGTCGCCAGGCGGCGGGCGTAGGCCAGTTCCAGCCAATCCACATAGATCTGGTCGATGCGTTGGTCGGATGCATCGTTGACGAATTCCAGCCGAACCGCATTCGAGCCGGCTTGAAGGTTTGGCTGGGGAAAAGTAATGGATGTCCTGTAGAGCGTGCGACCATGCCAGGCGTCGTCGTGGATCAGGACATCGTTTACATACACCCGTAGGTGATGGACGGCGTTCATGTTGCCGCCCAGTTGCAAGGTCAGGGTGGCGTTGTGCACCCCTGCAGCGGGGTCTGTGACATGAAAGGGGATGTCGCGATGAGCGCTGTTGTTGTGTCCGCTGACGGTAATGAGCCCGCCGAACCAGTGGTCATGGCCTTCGGCCATGGGAAGGCTGGGCACGTAATGGTTGTTTTCCTCCGAATGCAGGATGTGGATGGTATAGCCCGCCTGCGCGGCGCCGACCGAACTGGGATGTTCGGCCATCCGTAAACCTTGACCATGCCCGAAGGTAAGCCAGTACACATGAACATCGGTATAGCGGGTGTCGACTCCCCGCCCAAAGAAAAGTAACTTATCTGTAGAATCAAGAC
>DUEQ01000513.1 GCA_011192085.1 Caldilineae bacterium | reverse complement strand
GTGTAGAATTTGTGTTATAGCTTTATCAATCCATCACACACTATCTCCACCTTTCTTCCCTTTTCATTCAGGAGCGTGTTTTATGGATCCTTTATTCCTCGCACGGTTGCAATTCGCGATTGTCACCGTGTACCACTGGTTCTTCGTGCCGCTCACGTTGGGGATGACCATCCTGCTGGCGCTGATGGAGACGCAGTATGTGCGCTCGGGCGATGAAACCTACAAGCGCATGGTGAAGTTCTTCGGAACGCTATTCCTCATCAACTTCGCCATCGGCGTCGCCACCGGCATCGTGCAGGAGTTCCAGTTCGGAATGAACTGGTCTCAGTACTCCCGCTTCGTGGGCGACATCTTCGGCGTGCCCCTGGCCATCGAGGCGCTGCTGGCCTTCTTCATGGAATCCACCTTCCTGGGCGTCTGGGTCTTTGGCTGGGATAAGCTCTCCAAGAAAGCCCATCTGGCCGCCATCTGGCTGGTGGCCCTGGGCAGCAACCTCTCAGCCCTGTGGATTCTCATCGCCAATTCGTGGATGCAGGAGCCGGTGGGCTATACGTTGGAGAATGGTCGGGCCGTGATGACCGATTTTCTGGCTGTGGCCACCAACCCCAGCATTCGCTATCAATTCCCGCACGTCTTCTTCTCCGGAATGAGCACGGCGGGATTTTTTGTGGTGGCGGTGGCCGCGTGGCATCTGCTGCGAAAGCAAACCCACGTCGATCTCTTTTCGAAAGCGCTGCGGTGGGGGCTGGTCTACGCGCTCGTCGGCACGATTTTCGTGATCACCGCGGGGCATTTCCAGGGCCAGCACATGGTGGAAACCCAACCCATGAAGATGGCCGCAGCCGAAGCGCTGTGGGATACAGAGCAACCGGCCGCGTTCTCCCTCTTCACCATCGGCGACATGGCGAAACGGGAGGACATCTTCGCCATCAAGATCCCAGGCCTGCTGAGCTTCCTCTCCTGCAACAACTTCTCCTGCGAGGTGCAGGGCATGAACCAATTGCAGGCGGCGTATGAACAACAATATGGCCCCGGCAACTACATCCCCAATGCCATGCTGGCCTATTGGAATTTCCGGCTGATGGTGGGTGCGGGCACGCTGATGCTCCTCCTGGCGCTGTACGGCGTCTGGCTGATGTATAAGAAAAGGGATTTCCGCCAGCACGCCAACTTCCTGCTGTTCGCCGTGTGGGCGCTGATCCTGCCCTATCTGGCCAACGCCACCGGCTGGCTGTTCACCGAACTGGGCCGTCAACCCTGGGTCGTCTTCGGCCTGATGAAGACGGAGCAAGGGGTTTCCAACACCGTGCCCGCGAGCTGGGTGCTGCTCTCGCTGATCACCTACACCCTGCTCTACGCCGCCCTCATCGTGGCCAATGTCTATCTGCTGCGGAAATACGCCCGCCGGGACCCCGAAGAGGAATCGGAACAACCCGAAACCCCCGCCCCCACCCTGGTTGGGGCCGCCTGAGAATAAGGAGACACGATCATGGACCTGAACACCATCTGGTTCGTTCTCATTGCCGTGCTGTTCGCCGGTTTCTTCATGCTGGAAGGCTTCGACTACGGCGTCGGCATGTTGCTACCCTTCCTGGGAAGGACCGACGACGAGCGTCGTTTGATCATCAACGCCATCGGCCCGGTGTGGGATGGCAATGAAGTATGGATGTTGACCGCGGGCGGAGCCATGTTCGCCGCCTTCGCCCAGTGGTACGCCACCATGTTCAGCGGCTTCTACATCGCCCTCCTGCTGATGCTCCTGGCCCTGATCCTGCGGGGCGTCTCTTTCGAGTATCGCAGCAAGCACGAAGACCCCAGGTGGCGTAACGCCTGGGATTGGTCCATCTTCATCGGTAGTTCGTTACCCGCGCTGCTATGGGGCGTGGCCGTGGCCAACATCATCCGCGGCGTGCCCATCGACGCAGACATGAACTTTGTGGGCAGTTTCTTCGGCCTGCTCAACCCCTTTGCCCTGCTGGGCGGCGTCATGTTCGTGGCTGTATTCCTCTTCCACGGCGCCATCTATCTGGCCCTGAAGACGGGAGACCCGGTGATGAACCGGGCCCAGGCCACGGCCAAAAAAATGTGGCTCATCGCCCTGGCGCTGGTGGTGCTCTTCGTGGTGTACGCGTTCGCGGCCACGGGCCTCTACGCCAGCGGCGCGGCCTACCTGCCCACGCTCATCGCCGCGGTCGCCCTCATCCTCGCGGGCATTTTCCTGAACAGAGGCCGCACCGGTCGGGCCTTCGCCATGACCGCGCTGACCATCATCTTCGTCACCTTCACCGCGTTCGCGGGCCTGTATCCCAACGTGCTGCCCTCCACCCTGGATCCGGCCTACAGCCTCACCATTTACAACGCCTCGGCCAGCCAGTACACCCTGAAGATCATGACCATCGTCGCCCTGATCTTCACGCCCCTGGTGCTTATCTATCAGGGCTGGACCTACTACACCTTCCGCCAGCGTCTGACCCTGGAGCACGAGATGGAGTATTGAAGGCCAGTGCATTGCCACGCGAACCGACGCCCTCAGTCTCCTGGCTGGGGGCGTCTTATCTTAACCTGCCGCTTTCAGTAGATCACGATTTACTGCGCCGGGCAGAGCGCGGAGGTGAGCCGGCGGCGTTTCCAGCGCTAAACCCACCGGATTGCGAATCCGGCTGGGCACAGGATATCAAAATCGTGATCTACTGACTTTGCCTCTTTGCCCCTCTGCATGAGATGATCCAGCCATGAAGTTTGAACGCAACCTGCTCTCCGCGGCCATGCAGGCCCGACTATGGCTGATACTCACCATCGGCCTGGGCTTCGTCGCGGGCGCCGTCATCGTGGGCCAGGCCTGGTTTTTGGCCCGAATCGTGGATGGCGTGTTCCTGCAAGGCCGCACGCTGGCCGATGTGACGTCGTTATTGGCTGCGTTGGCTGCCCTGGCCCTGGCCCGATTCCTCTTCGCTTGGGGCAGCGAGAGCGCGGGGAAGCGACTGGCCGTGCGGGTGAAGATCGACATCCGGGAACGTCTGGCCCGACATCTGCTGGCCCTGGGGCCGACCTACGCCGCGGAGGAGCGCAGCGGCGAGCTGGCCAACACCCTCACCACGGGCGTCGAGGCCCTGGACGCGTGGTTCAGCCAGTACCTGCCCCAGGCAGCCCTGGCCCTCATCATGCCCCTCACCATTCTGGTCGCGGTCTTTCCCCAGGACCGCCTCTCCGGCTTTGTGTTACTGGTCACCGCGCCCCTCATCCCCCTCTTCATGATCCTCATCGGCAGTTCGGCCGAAAGCCTCACTCGCAAACAATGGACCACCCTCAGCCGTCTTGCCGCCCACTACCTGGATGTGATCCAGGGGCTGACCACCCTCAAGCTCTTTGGCCGGGCCCGAGAGCAGCTCCGCATTATCGCCCGCATCAGCGATGACTACCGGACCGCCACCATGGGCGTGCTGCGGGTGGCGTTCCTTTCCGCGCTGGCGCTGGAGATGCTGGCCACCATCAGCGTGGCGGTCATCGCCGTGGAGATCGGCATCCGGGTGATGAAGGGGGGCATGGACTTCCTCAACGCGTTCTTCATCCTCATCCTCGCGCCCGACTTCTACCAACCCCTGCGCCTGCTGGGAAGCCGATTCCATGCGGGCATGGAGGGCATGGCCGCGGCTGAACGCATCTTCGCCATCCTGGATCAACAGCCCACGGTAGAACGGAGGTCAGAGGACAGAAGTCAGAGGACGGAGGACAGGGGACAGAAGCCTGAGTTGCGCTTCCTGCCTCCTGATTTCAGCATCCGCTTTCAAAACGTCAGTGTGAGCTACCAGGAGGGACAGCGCCAGGCGTTGGAGGAGGTCAACTTCGAGCTGCGTCAGGGCCAGCACATCGCGCTGGTGGGGCCCAGCGGCGCAGGCAAGAGCACCATCGCCCACCTCCTTATGCGCTTTCTAGAACCCGCCGCGGGCCGCATCCTCCTGGATGACACGCCCCTCGACCGCATCGACGCCCGGGCCTGGCGGCAGTGCATCGCCTGGATGCCCCAGCGGCCCTACCTCTTCAACATGAGCATCGCGGATAACATCCGTCTGGGACAGCCCGACGCGAGGATGGACGCGGTGGCGCGGGCGGCAAAGCAGGCTTTCGCCCACGACTTCATCCAAGCGTTCCCCGACGGCTACGACACCATCGTGGGTGAACGGGGCGCCCGGCTCAGCGGCGGCCAGGCCCAGCGCATCGCCCTGGCCCGGGCCTTCCTACGGGACGCGCCCATCGTCATCCTGGATGAACCCACCGCCAACCTGGACCCCGAAACCGAAGAGCAAATCCAACAGGCCATGCAAATGCTGCTGGCCGGGCGCACCGCGCTGATCATCGCCCACAGGTTGCACACCATCCGCCGGGCMGATCGCATCCTGGTCATGCAGGCGGGKCGCATCGCCGAAGCGGGSGACCATGAAGCCCTCCTGGCCGCGCCCGACAGCCTCTACCGCCAGCTCCTGGGCGCTTATCTGGGCGACGACGCTCAATTCATCGAAAGAACTTACAGRCCATTGGCAATGAGCAAYTGAYAATTRKCAATTTTTATGTCCACTYTTCTTCGTCTYCTCCGCCTCGTCTCTGGCTTCTGGCTGCGCATGCTGCTTGCCGCCCTGYTGGGCTTCGCCACCRTCGCCAGCAGCATCGGTCTGATGATGACCTCCGCGTTCATCATCGCCAAAGCCGCGTTGCAYCCCTCCATTGCMGATCTGCAAGTCGCGATCGTGGGCGTGCGTTTCTTCGGCATCAGCCGGGGCCTGTTCCGCTACCTGGAACGCTACGTCTCCCACGACCTCAACTTCCGGCTGCTGGCCCGCATTCGCGTCTGGCTCTACCGGCACATCGAGCCCCTGGCCCCGGCCCGACTGCAAGCCTACCGCAGCGGCGATCTCCTCACCCGCTTGGTCGCGGACGTGGACGAGCTGGAGAACTTCTTCATCCGCGTGCTGGCTCCGCCTCTGGTCGCCATCGGCATCATCGCCCTGACATGGGCATTGCTCAGCCTGTTCAGCCCCGCAGCAGCCCTGGCCGTGGTCCTGCTCCTCATCCTCGCGGGCGCGGCTTTCCCTCTGCTGGTGCAGACTCTGGCCCGACGCCCCGGCCGGCAGCACATCGCGCTTCGCTCCCAGCTCAACGCCCACCTGGTGGACAGCGTCCAGGGCATGGCCGACCTGCTGGCCTACGGCGCGGAAGCGCGCTACCTGGCCCAGGCGGATGCCCTGAACCAGGAAACCGGGCGGGTGCAGAACCGGCTGGGCGCGATCACCGCGCTCAACGACGCGGGCGTGACCCTGCTCATGAACCTGGCCGTGGTCGCGACCCTGGCTTTGGCCATCCCTGCGGTGACCTCAGGCGGCCTCAACGGCGTGCATCTCGCGGTCATCGCCCTGGGCGTCATGGCCGCGTTCGAGGGGGTGCAACCTCTGCCCCTGGCCTTGCAGCACCTATCCGCCACTCTGGCCGCGGCCCGACGCATCTTTCAGGTGGTGGATGCGCCCCCAGCGGTGACGGAGCCCCCCCATCCTCTCCCCTGCTCAAAGCAGGAGAGCTCACGCAAAGCTGATCCTGAGCGAAGCCGAAGGGGCGCAAAGGCGCAAAGAGAGAAAGGAGCAAAGAAAGCGGGAGAAGCGCCGGTGCTGACGGTGCGGGAGCTCAGCTTCCGCTATGGCCCAAACGAACCTCTGGCCCTCCAGAACATCGCCTTCACCCTGCCGCCGGGCGGACGCATGGCCATCGTCGGGCCCAGCGGCGCGGGAAAGAGCACTCTGGTCCATCTGCTCATGCGCTTCTGGGATTTCGACCAGGGCCGCATCGAGCTGGATGGCCGGGACATCCGCGACTGCGCGGGGGATGACGTGCGGACCCGATTCAGCGTGGTCTCCCAGACCACCCACCTCTTCAACGCCACCCTGCGAGAAAACCTGCTCCTGGCCCGCCCCGACGCCTCCGAATCCGACCTGTGGGAGGCGCTGGCCCAGGCCCAGTTGGCCGACTTCGTGCGCGATCTGCCCCAGGGGTTGGATACCTGGACGGGAGAGATGGGCGTGCAGCTCAGCGGCGGCGAGCGTCAGCGACTGGCCATCGCCCGCGCCCTTCTCAAGGACGCGCCCATCCTCCTGCTGGATGAGCCCACCGCCAACCTGGACGCGGTGACCGAGCGGGCCTTGTGGCACGATTTATCACGCCTAATGGCCCGCCGCAGCGTGCTGCTCATCACCCATCGCCTGGTGGGGATGGAGCAGATGGACGCCATCCTCGTGCTGCGGGCCGGGCGCATCGTGGCGCGGGGAACCCACGCCGAGCTGCTGTCCGCGGGCGGGCTCTACGCCCGACTCTGGGCCTTGCAGCACGCAACCATCTAAACGCACTCTGAAACACGCGCGATCAATACCCATCTTGATTTCAACTGACTTCGGTTTACAATGGTAACATACGGAAACTGCTTCACGATATCGGGAGAAAGCAGAAAAACAACATTGAGCGCCATGACGCCACTCGACCACTGCCAGGAGCGCGTCCAGAATGGAGACTTCGAAACAGGGATAGGCGTTACGCAGCTGGACGTCAACCCAGTTGACACCATTTCCCACAACTGCGTAAGTCCTAAACTCAAAACCTCGATGCCACGACCAAAACTCGAACGCATCCACGCTCCAGGCCCCCCGAGATTCCGTCATGCTCCGTCCCACCGATATCCTCATTTTCTGGCTCGTCGTCGCCGCCCGCTTCATCATTCCCCTTTTCATCTCCCGCTATCCCTTGCCCGCCATCGTGGCCGCGTTGCTCATCGACGCGGTGGATCAAACCCTCTTCCAGCAATTCACCCGTCTGCCGTTGGCAGGTTACCAGGGCTACGACAAGGCCCTGGGCATTTACTACGTGGTCATCGCCTACATCTCCACCCTACGGGCGTCTGTTCGATTGGACCCTGTTCGAGAAGATCGCACTCATCTCTTTCGTCGTCATGGCCGCGGTGAACTTTGGGCTCGCCCTGCTCTACACCCTGTTGCTGCCCCACTATGGCGGCGCGCCATCGACCGCATCGACGCCCTCTTCTTCATCCTGCTCCTGACGGTGCTGACCACCCGATACGACCGCGACCGCCTGGCGTATCAGATGCGCTTCGCCACGAGCTGAGCCCGACGCCCGCCCATCACGCGGTGAAGGGCAGGTCTCGCTTTTTGCGCCACACCTCCTCCAGCTTGCGCTCCAGCGCCCGCAGATCCGAGCCCGACGCATAAAGGCGCAGGTCCCGGTCGCGGGCCTCGGCCCACAGCACAGGGTGATCCCGGCAGTTGGGATTAAACTGCACCGCCTCGGCGAAGGAGTCGAATGCATCGGGATAGAGGGTGTCATTAGAGATCACCCGCCATTTGCCCTGATAGGGAAATGCCACGATCACGTGCGCCGAGTAAAGCAGCGGGTTCTCCTCGAATGTGTAGGGGTCCAGCACCACGGTCACCAGGGTAATCTTGTTGAGATCATCCGCAAATTGGATCAGGTTCTGGCCCGAGAAGTAGGCCAGGCCGTCGCAATCATCCTCGAAGACGCCTTTCTCCTTAAACTGGGCGGCGATGCTCTCCCGGGTGGGGAACACATCGATGAGTCCGCCCAGACGATCGGGCTTCCAACGCACATGAGAGCGCAGCCAGCGCCCGTAATTCTCCAGACTCTCCCACTGTGCGTCATGGCCTGGCCACGCCGCCCGCGGCGTCAGGCGGCCCAGGAGTTTGGAGAAAGGGACCTTGCCCCAGCGAAAGACCAGCGCCAGCAGTCGCCAGTAGGCGCTCCGGGCGATGCGCCGGGGCGCAGGCTGGGAGGTGGGGCGAAGCATGTCGCGCATGGGGCGTTATTGCGGTTCACCGCATCTGTTCCCTGAACCAGGCGATGGTCTCCTCCAGGCCCGTTTCCAGATCGATGGCTGGCTCCCAGCCCAGCAAAGTGCGGGCTTTGGCGATGTCGGGCCGACGCTTCTTGGGATCATCCTTGTGCGGCAGGGGAAGGAACGTGATCCCCGCCTTGTTCCCCGTCAGCCGATTGATGATCTCCGCCAGCTCCAGCATGGTCGTCTCCCGGGTGTTGCCGATATTCACGGGGAACACCTCGTCGGAGAAGAGCAGGCGGTGAAAGCCTTCGATCTCATCCCGCACGAAAGTGAAGGAGCGGGTCTGAGTCCCGTCGCCGTAGATGGTGAGCGGTTCGCCTCGCAAGGCCTGACTGACGAAGTTGGGAATGACCCGACCATCGTTCAGGCGCATGCGGGGGCCATAGGTGTTGAAAATACGCACGATCCGGGTCTCCACCCCATGCACGCGGTGATAGGCCATGGTGATGGACTCGGCAAAGCGTTTCGATTCATCGTACACGCCGCGGATGCCGATGGGATTCACATTGCCCCAATAGCTTTCGGGTTGGGGATGCACCAGGGGATCGCCATAGACTTCGGAGGTGGAGGCCAGGAAGAAGCGCGCGCGCTTGTTCAGGGCCAGGCCCAGAGCGTTGTGCGTGCCCAGGGAATTCACCTTGAGGATCTGGATGGGGATGCGATCGAAATCGATGGGGCTGGCGGGCGAGGCGAAGTGCATGACCACATCCAGCGGCCCGGGCACGTGGATGTAATTGGTCACATCGTGCTTGATGAATTGAAAGCGCTCGTTGCCGAAATGATGGGCGATGTTTTCCAGGCTGCCGGTGATGAGGTTATCCAGAACGATGACCTCATGCCCCTCCGACAGGAAGCGATCGGTGAGATGAGAGCCGAGGAACCCCGCTCCCCCGGTGATGAGGATGCGCATCGTCAGTCCGCCAGTTCGCCCAACAATTTGCCCGCCTCGGTCATGGCCTCGATGGTGTGATCCGCCTCTAAAGCTTTAACCAGGGCTTCCGATTTGGATCGGACGAGGATGTCGCCATTGTTTTTGAAGACATGCGCCGCCATCTCAAACGCCCGACTGCTGGTCTGGGGATCGAGCAGTTTGCGCAACACCGCGGGCGCGGCCTTTTCGCCCAACTTCGCCAACGCATCCGCGGCGGCCCAGCGCACGCCATAATCATCATCTTCCAGAAGGGTCACCAGGGCTTGGATCGCTTCCTCGATTCCTAAGTCGCCCAGATAGCGCACGGCGTCCACGCGTTGCAAGGAATCCGCTTGAGGGTCGTTCAATAGGGCCAACGCTTGCTCCATGGATTCGAACATCGTGTCTTTGCTCCAATAATGGCATGGGGTGAGATA
>DUEQ01000512.1 GCA_011192085.1 Caldilineae bacterium | reverse complement strand
GTGGGGGAGCTTACAAGATGGTGACAGCTTGGCGCAATTTTGTATCATAAATTCGGCTTTTTTGCAAACTTGCTTTTGCCACAAACTCGCATCTGACTTGTTCTAGAACAAGCGACCCGGTATAATGAGCTCATGCCCCAACGCCCCATTGACCCCCAACCTCAACCGGCGGACAGCCTGGACGCGGCCCTGCGCATCAAGCGCCTGGACGAGCTCTACGGCCAGGACAAGGTGCGCAGCAATCTCGAGATTTTGATCGAGGCCGCGCGCCAACGCCAGGAAACCCTGGATCACATCCTGCTCTATGGCCCGCCCGGCCTGGGCAAGACGACCATCGCCCACATCGTGGCCAACGAGATGGGCGTCAACCTGAAGGTCACTGCGGGCCCGGCCATCGAACGCGCGGGCGATCTGGCCGCGATCCTGACCAATCTGCGCCGGGGCGATATCCTCTTCATCGACGAGATCCACCGCCTGGGCCGGGCTGTGGAGGAGATCCTCTACCCGGCCATGGAGGATTTCGCCCTGGATATCGTCATCGGCAAGGGGCCCAGCGCTCGCAACATCCGCCTGAAGCTGCCCAGGTTCACCGTCATCGGCGCCACCACCCGCTTGGCCTTGCTCACATCGCCCCTGCGGGCCCGGTTCGGCGTCGTCCTTCGCTTCGATTTCTACGATGTTCCCTCCCTGGAGCGCATTGTGCGCCGGGCGTGCGACCTCACCCAGACGCCCTACACCGACGCAGGCGTGCGGGTCATCGCCCAGCGCGCCCGAGGCACCCCTCGAGTCGCCCTGCGCCTTTTCCGCCGCGTGCGGGATTACGCCCAGGTGCGGGCTGAGGGCGTCATCACCCAACCTGTGGCCCAGGAGGCGCTGGCTCTGCTGGAGGTGGACTCCCTGGGCCTGGACAGCCTGGATCGCACGGTGCTGGAGGCTATCATTCTCAAGTTCGGGGGCGGGCCGGTGGGGCTCGACACCCTGGCCGCGTCCGTCAGCGAGGAATCGGACACGATCATGGACGTGGTTGAGCCTTATCTGCTGCAATTGGGCTTTCTGGAACGCACCCCCCGCGGGCGCATGGCCACCCGTCGGGCCTACGAACATTTTGGCTATCCCTACACCGCTGACGACGCCGCGTCTAGCCAACCTACGCTGTTTTAGGCAGGATTGGAGGGAGATTGGAGATTGGCGACTGGAGACAGGAGAGTCAAGGCTCCGCAGTGATTATCCCGCCCAGCATCCCGTCCAGGTGCAGTCGGGCAGCGTGCTGGCCCGCTCCCTGAACGTGCCTCCCGGCCTCATGGTCCACACCTACCATCATCAGGCCGCGCCCGAGGATGACCTGGGCGAAGGCTTGCGAGCTGTAGCCTGGGCTCAGGATGGCGTGGTCGAGGGCCTGGAACTGCCCGGACATCCTTTCTTCCTGGGCGTGCAGTGGCGCCCCGAACGCCGTCGGCTCTTCCAGGCGTTGCTCTCCGCCGCCGCATGCATCAAACCCGCGACCATGCGCTTTCACGCTGATACGCCTTCACCATGCGCATCCTTCATATCTACAAAGACTACCACCCTGTGTTCGGGGGCATCGAAAACCATCTACGCTGGCTGGCCAAGGCTCAGGCCGCGCGCGGCCATGACGTCACGGTATTGGTCACCAATCCGGCGGGGTTGCGAACCACGATGGGAAGCGAGCAAGGCGTGCAGGTGATCCGGGCGGCGCGATTCGCCACCCTCGCATCCACGCCTCTCAGCCTCGCCCTGCCCCTCATCCACGCCCAGCAAAACCCCGATATCGTCCATCTCCACTTCCCCTATCCCTTGGGGGAGCTTAGTGAGTGGCTTTTGCGTCGCGGCCGGGCCGCGGTGATGACCTATCACAGCGATGTGGTGCGTCAGGAGCGATTCCTGACCTTGTATGGGCCGATTCTCAAGCGCGTATTGCGCCAGATGGATGCCATCCTGGCCACCAGCGAACCCTACATCGAGAGCTCGCCCTGGCTGCAGCCGCTGGCGCACAAATGCGTCGTCGTCCCCCTCGCCATCGATGTGACGCGGTTCAACGCCTTCCAACATGCCCGTGTGGCGACTATTCGCCGACGCTTTCCTGGCCCGCTGCTCCTCTTCGTGGGGCGGCTGCGCTATTACAAAGGCCTGGATTACCTCATTCAGGCCATGCAAAGTCTCGAAGCAACGCTCTTGATCATTGGCGCTGGGCCCGAGGCGGCCCGTTTGGGGGCCATGAGTTATGAGTTGGGCGTGGCACACAAGGTCCACTTTCTGGGCGATATCAGCGATGATCTGCTTCCCGCGTATTATCAGGCCGCAGATATCTTCGTCCTTCCATCTAGCCATCGCTCCGAAGCCTTTGGCATTGTCCTGTTGGAGGCCATGGCTGCGGGAACGCCCCTGATCACGACGGAGCTGGGGACGGGCACGTCGTGGGTCAATCAGGATGGCGTCACGGGGTTGGTCGTTCCCCCGCGCGATGTGAAGGCGCTGGCCCAGGCCATCCGGTCGCTCCTGGCGGATGAGGACCTGCGCCGGGAGATGGGAGTCCGGGCCAGGGAACGGGCCCGCACCGAGTTCGATCTTCCGGTGCTGGTGGACAGGGTGCTCAGGGTGTATGATGAGGTGCTGGTTTGATTGGAGAACGCAGAAGTAACTGCTGACGTCGGCAGTCACTTTTCGCATCCTATCTTGCCACGAAGGCTCGAAGACCTCGAAGACACGAAGCATTCCTTTTATTTTCCCTTCGCGCCGTCGTCGCTTCGTGTCCTTCGTGGCTTGAAATCGGGTTTACACGCAGAAACTAGAAAGGAAGATCATCTTCGCTGGGGCCGGGACCCTCTTTGAACGCGGCGGTCTCTCCGCCGAACTCCCCGGCCGAGGAGCGGTTACCTAAAAAGCGCACGTTCTGCGCTGTCAGTTCCAGGGTGGCCCGCGGCTCGCCATCCTGCCCCACCCAGGCGCTGGCGTCGATTTCCCCTTCGACCAGGACCAGACGCCCTTTTTCCAGATACTGATTGCACAATTCCGCCAATTTGCGCCAGGCCGTCACGCGAAACCACGTGGTTTTCTCTTGAAGTTCACCTTCCTGGTTCTTCCACTTGCGACTCACCGCGACCGAGAAGCTGGTGACCGGGATGCCGCTGGGGGTATAGCGCATCTCGGGATCGCGGCCCAGATTGCCGACAATGACAACGTGTTGATACATAGTTCCTCCGGGAAACAATAGTGAGTTGAACAGATTCGTGGTTTTTGCTTCAAGGCTAAAGTGCGTTCGTTGTCGCCAGGCAATGACCTCCGGCGCGCGGCGGTGATGCGAGCGCCAAACCCGCTGGGCCAGATGGTGAATCTGGCTGGACGCGCGTCTTCAAAATCGTGATGGACTAAATTTGCCAACAACAGGCCCTAGATCGCATCTTCTGGCAGCGTTTCCCAGGCATCCTCCATCCAGGCCGAGACCGCGACGAGCAGCGATTCTTGGCGGGCATTGCTCAGCACCAGGACCAGCATCTCCTCCGGGCCCGACGCGATCTCATCGATGATGGCTCCATGTCGGGCGTGCTGAGCCAGGGTTTCGCCGATGTCATCCAGCCCGATGATGGGATCGCTTTCCTCGTCGATGGCGATGGACGCTCCGTACAATTCCAGTTTGATCTGATTGGTCAGGTAGAGATCGATATCGACGAAGGGGCGATTGGCGGGAGTTAAAGGTTCATCCAGGGCGTCATCGATCATGGATTGGTCCCAAACCACGATGGCGGAGATGGACGCACCCTCCAGCGTCATCATGTCGTGCCAGAGATCATCGGTAAGTCGAAATTGCAGGTCGGCCATAACGCGCTTTCCTCCGAGAGGAGGTGTTTTGTTTAGCATAGCACGCGGCCAGCAGGGTGTCAATGGGTTTGGCGATTTTTTCCCCAATTTCGCCGGGCGCGGGCGATGGCCTCCAGCTGACGGGTCAGCAGCGCCTCATCCCCCGCGGCCAGGGCCCGGCGCAAACCCGCGATTTGGTCGGCGAAGTCATCCAAGGCGTTCATCACCGCGCTCGAATTGGTAAGCAGAATGTCGAGCATCATGCGCACGTCGGACGCGGCGACTCGAGATGCGTCGCGAAAGCCGCTGGCCGCGACCTCCCACACCCGTTCATCCTCCTCGGCCACGCTCATCACGTGGGCGACGAGCGCAGAGGCGCTCAGGTAGGGAAGATGGCTGATGGCCGCGACGAGCTGATCATGGCGTTCGGGGTCCAGGATAAGTGGGCGAGCATGGATGTGCGCGACCAGCGCCTGCGCAAGTTCCAGGGCTTGGGACGCGGTGCGGGGCAGGGGACAGAGGACGAAGGTGCATCCCCGATACAGGCCCGGCTCCGCCGCCTCCAGCCCCGCCACCTCCTTTCCGCACATGGGATGCCCTCCCACCGGCTGCACATGCTCGGGCAATGCGGCCATGGCCCGACAGATGGCGGTCTTTGTGCTGCCCATGTCGATGAGCACAGCCCCTGGCTGCATCAGCGGCCCTAGCTCCTCGATTTGCCGGAGGATGGTGCGTACGGGCGTGGCCAACACGACCAGATCGGCCTCGGCCGCGGCGGCGCGGGCGTCCACGGTGGCCTCATCCACGCATCCGCTGGCCTCGGTTGCGGCCACAGCCTCCGGGCGACGCACCACGCCCGTGACCCGGCGCACACGCCCCCGAAGGTCGTAGCCCAGCGACGCGCCCATGAGGCCCATGCCGATGATGGCGACGTGGAGCGAGTTCAGGGAGGGTTGAGTCATCATGGGACTTTATTTCACATCGCTCGCCCGATGGCTTGGGCCAGGGCGCGTAGCTCATCCATGAGCGCCTGAAAGCGTTTGGGTTTGAGGGATTGTGCGCCGTCGGAAAAGGCTTCATCAGGCCGGGGATGGACTTCGATCATGAGACCATCTGCGCCCGCGGCAATGGCCGCCTTGGCCACCGCGCCCACCAACCGCCACTTGCCCGTGCCATGGCTGGGATCGCCGATAACGGGCAGGTGGGTGAGCTGTTTCAGCGCAGGGATGGCGTTGATGTCGAAGGTATTGCGGGTGAAGGTCTCATAGGTGCGGATGCCTCGCTCCACCACCATCACGTTGGGGTTGCCGTTGGCGATCACATATTCCGCGGACATAAGCAGCTCTTGCAGGGTGCCGCTCAGTCCTCGCTTGAGGAAAACGGGCTTTTGCTGCCTGCCTACGGCCTGAAGAAGACGGTAGTTCTGCATGTTGCGAGCGCCGATCTGCAGGATGTCCGCGTAGCGAGCCACGAGCTCGACCTCTTCCGTGGCCATCACCTCGGTGATGATGGGCATGCCATAGATCTCCCGGGCTTCGGCCAGATATTTCAGGCCCTCTTCCCCTAGACCCTGGAAGGCGTAGGGGGAGGAGCGGGGCTTGAACGCGCCTCCGCGCAGGATGTGCGCGCCCGCCTCCTTCACTGCATGCGCGGTTTCAAGCAATTGGCTGCGACTCTCCACGGAGCAGGGTCCGGCCATGATCACAATCTGCTCCCCGCCAATGGTCACATCCCCCACCTGGATGAGGGTGTCCTGGGGATGGAATTCGCGGTTCGCCAGCTTGAATGGTTCGGCAATGCGGACCACCCGCTCCACGCCGGGCATGACCTCGAACGTATTTCTGCTGATGCGGCCCGTCTCGCCGATGAGGCCGATAATGGTGTGGGATTCGCCCGAAGAGAGATGAGCCTCCAGGCCCAGCCTTTCCACGCGTTCGAGCACGCGTTGCAGCTCCTCCTCTGTGGCAGTGGGTTTCATTACGACGATCATAGTTGCTCCTGCTCTGAAAAATAAGTTTCTGTCGTGTCATCCTGAGGGAGCGATGGCGACCGAAGAAGCTCCCCGCTTGCCGACGCGAGATTCTTCCCTTCGCTCAGCATGACACATATGAGATTTTCATCGGTATCAACGAACTGTCGTTTAGTCCGCCTGTTTCGAAAATAGCTTTTGCCGTGTCCTTTTGCCCCCTCCCCGGCCCTCCCCCGAAACTCGCTACGCTCGTTTTCAGGGGAGGGAGCACATTTTCTCTTGGGGAAAGGCTTTGCAGAACCGGATGGCCTCCCCCTGAGCGCAGCTCGGGGGGAGGTTGGAGGGGGGCCATCGCATCCAGCTTCCGCTCCTCCTCCCCCGCCCGTTTCGGAGTGGGGGAGGAAGCCAAGGATGGGGCTGTGCGGCCAAAGGAAACGGCCACAGGCTTTTGTCAGTCAATCAGCGTCAAACGTAATGACATGACGGATGACGTTTGACGAACTTGGCCGCCCGCGCCAGGTTGGCTTGCCCATTGTCATTGGCATCGTCGCGGGCGCCGCCTGGGGGCGCTATCCCCTCGCCAGCGCAGGTTCGGGCTCGGGCACGGTGCGGTTCAGGGCCTCGGCGATGCGTTTCACCTGTTGCACCAGTTCGACGAAGCGCTCGGGCTTGAGGGATTGCGGGCCGTCGGAGAGGGCTTCCTCGGGGCGGGGATGCACTTCGACGATGAGACCATCCGCGCCCGCGGCGATGGCGGCCCGGGCCATGGGGACCACCGCGTCCCAACGCCCGGTGGCGTGGCTGGGATCGGCGATGATGGGGAGATGGCTGAGCTGTTTGAGGATGGGCACCGCGTTGAGATCGAAGGTGTTGCGGGTGTATTTCTCGAACGTGCGGATGCCCCGTTCGCAAAGCATGACCCGATAGTTGCCGCCCGCCAGGATATACTCCGCGGACATCAGGAGCTCCTCCATGCTACTCATCATGCCCCGTTTGAGGAGCACAGGTCGCTGGATGCGCCCAACCGCGTGTAACAATCCGAAATTCTGCATGTTCCGAGCGCCGATCTGGAGGATGTCTGCGTACTCGGCCACCATGGGAACAGCTTCGGGGGACATGACCTCGGTGATGATGGGCATGTTGTAGATCTCCCGGGCCTCGGCCAGGATCTCCAGCCCTTTCAGGCCCAGGCCCTGAAAAGAATAGGGCGAAGAACGGGGCTTGAACGCGCCTCCGCGCAGGATGTGCGCTCCCGCCTCCTTCACCGCGTGCGCAGTTTCGAGCAATTGGCTGCGGCTCTCCACTGAACACGGCCCCGCCATGATGATGATCTCCGGCCCGCCGATGCGGTAAGTCCCCACCCGAAACTGCGTGTCATCGGGATGCGACTCCCGGCTGGCTAGCTTGAAGGGCGCGCTGATAGTGGTGACCTTCTCCACGCCGGGCATGCGGTTGAAATCCTCAGGCTTGATGCGGCTGGTTTCACCCACTACGGCCACCACGGTGCGTTCCGTGCCGTAGATGGGGTGGGGCGTTGCGCCCGCCTTTTGCACCATGGCGATGACCGCGCCGATTTCGGCCGCGGTCGAGTTGGGTTGCATGACGATGATCATGATGGATTTCTGTTTCGAAAATCACTTTGGCTTGGTTTGCGAAAAGGTTTCGGCGGTAACGTTGGCCGAAGCCGACAGGAAGTTAACAGTGAAAAAGGGAGGGCGTTGCAAAGCAGTCAACGGTGAACCGTAAACGTAGAACGGGCCGCCTTGGCGTTTCAAATCTGCAACAATTCCGCCTGTGCGCCGTTGCTGATTTCGGGCATCTTGGCCGCAGGGTAAGAGCCCAGCAGCTTGACGAACGCTGCTCGGGCCAGCAACGCCACCAGGGCCTCGCGCTGACGCGCATCCTGCCAGTGTCCCTCGAAATCAAGGTAGAAGACGTAATGCCAGGGGCGATTGCGCCGCGGGCGGCTCTCCAGCTTGGTGAGATTGATCCCGCGGGAGGCGAATTCGTTGAGACAGGCCACCAACGCGCCCGGACTGTGCGCCGTGGCAAAGACCAGGGAGGTTTTCGCGTGCGAGGTGTAGGGGGGCTCACCCCGCCCGATGACGAAGAAGCGGGTGTAGTTGAAGGCCAGGTCCTCGATGCCCGGGGCCAGCACCTCCAGTCCATAGATCGCCGCGGCCAGCTTGCTGGCGATGACCGCCACGCCCGGCTCCGGATTCTGAGCCAGGTCCTTGGCGCTGCCCGCGGTGTCGTACCAGGGTTTCGCCCGCCAGCCATGGCGGTTGAGAAAGCGCTCACATTGAGCCAGGGCCTGGGGATGGGAGCGCACCTCTTGGATGTCCTCCAGTCGCGTGCCGGGCGGGGCCATGAGATTGTGTCTCACTTGCAGGAAGATCTCTCCCCATACCTTCAGATCATGTTCCAACAGCAGATCGTAGGCTTTGTTGATGGACCCGGCCACCGAATTCTCCACGGGCACCGCGCCATACTCGGCCCGCCCCTCATCCACCGCGACAAAGATATCCTCGAACGCATGACAGGGCAGGGTGTCCGCCTCTTCCCCGAAATGTTGGCGAATGGCCTCCTCGCTAAACGCACCGCGCTCCCCCTGGAATGCGACCAAAACCGGCTGACTCATCGCGACCTCCCGCTTTTCTGTTCCCAACTCACAAGCTGCTGCTGGATCCAGGCGTCCAGGTCCTCCTCATCTACCGGGGGCAGCGTGGCCTTGTCGGGCCTGAGCGACCTGGCCTCGCCTACGTACACATGATGGATCTCGGAGGGTTGCTTGTCCGTGTTCCAGTGGACGAGGATGCGGATGCAGCGGGGGAGACTGTTGGGCACCTCCATCTCATGCCCGCACAACAATGCAGCATCCCACCAGCCCAATTGACGAGCGGCCAGGGCCGGGAATTCGGCGTTGAGATCGCGGGTCGTGGTGAAGATGGCGCTGGCCACGTCCTCGGGCTCGATGCCGTTGAGTCGGATCATCAGGGCCAGCAGACGGCGGGTCTCCCGCAAGATCTCCTCGCGCGAGTTGGATGTGACGGTGGTGGCGCCGCGCACGCCTCGACAGACCATGGTGGGCGTCTCCTTGGGAGGATAGATGTGGGCCCAGGCGGGCTGGGTGATCGGTTGAGAATACCAGAGTCCGACTTGCAGCATGGGAATGCCTCCTGGGGATGGTTGGGGGAGGATGCCCCACGCTGGGGATCGCCCTCGGGCAACAAAAAGAGCGTGGGGCCTGTCGCTCCACGCTCGGTAAGGACGGAAGAATGAGTGCGTCTACACGATGCCCTGCCCGGCGGGGAGCGACCTTCGAAAGCCAAAAAAGTAACCAACATAAAAGCCAAAGAAGGCGGCCCCGCGCCCAAACGCCCCACGCGCGCGCTCGCCAGCCCAGAAGCTGGTCAAAGCGTGGATGGAAGGGGTGCGTTTGTTGGACATTGTGTCGATGGTTAGCGTGAGATGGATAGAGGATAGCACAAGGATGATGGGATGTCAAAATGCGT
>DUEQ01000511.1 GCA_011192085.1 Caldilineae bacterium | reverse complement strand
GCTCAAGGAGACTATGCACGTATGGCGAAGAAATCTTCTCGCAAAAAGAAATCGTCCTCGACATCCTCACCCGCGCCTTCGCCGAGGAAAGGCTCGCGCCCCAAAAGCGCGTCCAAAAAGAAGCAGAATCGCATGGTGTTTTGGGGATTAATCGGCCTGGGAATCCTCCTCATCATCGCGTTGGGCGCCATCGGCTACGTCAACAGCCAGAAGAGCAAAGCCGCGGCCAGTGAGCCCGGCGCAACCATCGATGAACGCGTGGGCCAGCCCGTGGATCGCACGACCATCGGCGATCCCAACGCACCCGTGCTGGTGGAAACGTATGAAGATTTTCTCTGCTCCCATTGTGCGGATTTCACCTTTGAATTGGGGCCAGTGCTCATGGAGCTGGTCAAAGATGGCACGGTGCGTTGGGAGTACAAATACCGCGTCATCGGCGGCGCCGATTCCTACAACGCCAACCTGGCCGCGGAATGCGCCGCGGATCAAGGCAAGTTTTGGGAATATCACGAGGAGCTCTTCCGCCGCATCGCGGATCAGGGAAAGATCGCGGTCTTCCCCAAGAATTTGAAGAAGCTGGCCGAGCGGATGGGGCTGAATGGGGATCAGTTCAACGCATGTCTGGATAAAAAGGAGCATCTGAAGGAAATCCAGAAGATCGATCAGCTCGCCGCGGCCCGCGGAGTCAACGGCACGCCCACCATCTTCATCAACGGCCAGCGTTACGACGGCCCGCGCACGCCCGACGCTTTCCGCGCGGCCATCGCGGCGGCAGCCCAGTAATCAGGCCGCGAGCGGCCGCCCGCGGATACCAATGAAAATCTACAAGCCAACCGGGCGCGGGCGGCCAAGTTCGTCAAACGCCATCCGTCATGTCATCACGTTTGACGCTTGACGTTTGACGCCATTGGCAAACTCAGCCAACCTCGGCTTCGAGATCATCTCTGCAAGCCTCGCGAATTCTATTTTCAGAACAGGAGCCCATCATGCGCCAAGTCGACACCCTCATCACCGGGGGAACCGTCGTCACCATGAACGCCCGGCGGGACCTCTTCTCGCCCGGAGCTGTCGCCATTCGCGGCCATCAGATCGTGGCCGTCGGGCCCGAAGACCGGGTGCGGCAGCTTGTGGAGAGCGACAACGTGGTGGACGCCACGGGCAAGCTGGTCATTCCCGGCTTTGTCAACGCCCACACTCATGTGCCTATGACCCTGCTGCGGGGCCTGGCCGATGATCTGCGGCTGGATGTGTGGCTGCTGGGGTATATGATGCCGGTGGAGCGGGAGTTCGTGGGGCCTGATTTCGTGGACGTGGGCACGCGACTGGGCTGTGCGGAGATGCTCCTCAGCGGCGTCACCACCTTCAACGACATGTACTATTACGAAGAGGATGTGGCCAGGGCCGCCGCGGATGTGGGGATGCGGGCCGTGCTGGGCCAGACCGTGCTCAAATTCCCCTCGCCCGACGCGGCCTCTTACGAGGAGAGTCTCGATCTGTGTCGGGGCTTCATCAAGCGCTGGCAGGGGCATGAGCTGATCACGCCCGCCATCGCGCCTCACGCACCCTACACCACCACCGACGACATCCTTCGGGATGTGCTGAATCTGGCCCTGGAGATGGACGCGCCCATCCACATCCATCTCTCGGAGACCGCGCTGGAGGTCACCGACGCCAAGCGGGACTTCGGCGCGCCTCCCATCGAATATGTGGACCGCCTGGGCCTGACCGAAGCCAAACTCATCGCGGCCCATTGCGTCCACATTGAACCCCACGAGATCAAACTCCTGGCTGGAACGGACGCGGGCGTGGCCCATAATCCCTCATCGAACCTGAAACTGGCCTCGGGCTTCGCTCCCGTGGTCGAGATGCGCGAGGCGGGCATTCCCGTGGGCATCGGCACCGACGGCCCGGCCAGCAACAACGACCTGGACATGTTCGAGGAGGCCCGGCTAGCCTCTTTCCTCCCTAAAGCGGTCAAAGGCGATCCCACCGCGCTGCCCGCGCCCGACGTCTTCGCCATGATGACCATCGAGGGCGCGAAGGCGCTGCATTTGGATGGCGTCATCGGCAGCCTGGAGGCGGGCAAGTATGCCGATATCGTGGTCGTGGATCAGGACGCGCCCCACGCCACCCCCCGCTTCCATCTCAGCCCAAACAACGTCTACAGCCATCTGGTCTATGCAGCTCACGCCAGCGATGTGCGCCATGTGTGGGTGCATGGCAGGCAGTTGGTGCGAGATCGGGAGCTGCTGACCATCGATCTGCCCGCGGTGCAGGCCCGAGCCCGGGAGATAGCGCAACAGATCAACGACTTCATGTCCCAACGGGAGGGCAGCCTGCTGATCAAGATCATCGCCATCGGCGGGTTCGAACAGCGGGAGACCTTCGAGGTGCAGGTGAAGGTGCGCACCCACGACCTGCAAGGGGTGGAGAAGCGGCTTCAGGAATTGCACCTCGACGTGGTCAAACACTCGGTGCGGCAGCAGTTCGACACCTATTTCCTCTTTGGCGGCCGCGACAATCGTTATCTGCGCTATCGGGAGGACAACGAGCTGGTGGGGAAGGAGCCGGGCGTCGGGCCCGCGGGGCTCACCGTCAAGCCCTTCTACACCCTCACGCTGATGGAGGGCATCGTCGAGCGGGAGTATCAAGATTCCATCATTCTCACCCGCTCTCGCTACACCGCCCAGGCCACCTATTCCCTGCGCTTCTATCGCGAATACTTCAACCCCGATGAGGAAGTGGAGGTGGTGAAGTGGCGCACCCGCTATCGGGTGACGTATGAGGACGCGGAGTTCGCCATCAACATGGACCACATCACCCGACCCCAGGGGATGGGCGACTTCGTGGAGATCAAGGCCCGCACCTGGTCGGCCAGCGACGCGGAGCACAAGGCCGATCTCATCTCCAAGCTCCTGCGTGAGCTGGGCCTGGATCCCAGCCAGAGCGTGCGGGCGGAGTATGTGCATCTGGCCCAACGGGTCCTGGCGTAAGCAAGCCCGCCATGCGGATGCGTCATCCGCCTGCGTGCGTGTCGCGCCCCGGCCGCGCGCATCCGCTCCCCCCTCCGCCCCGCGTCATCGCGGCGCGGCCAGCTTCTGAATCTTCTCGAAGGTCTCTCGCCAGGCGATAGGGCTTAACCCCAGCTTCTTGCGGATGGCCTCGGGGGGCATGCCGAAGCGATAGGCCCGCACCGCGGAGGTCCAGCGCAGGATCTCGAAGGAGATGTGTTTGGGGTTCACGCTCGCTTTCTCCGCCAGGTCGGAGAGTACATACTCTAGATTGCGGGGACTCCACTCGAACACCCGCTCCTTGGGCTGATACTGCCGCAGGAACTGCTTATACACCGGGGTGAACGCAGGCCCCAGGAAGAGCTTGCGCTCTTTGTACGCATAGCGGGAATCGCCATAGCGCACCTGGATGGTGGGCTCCCTGGGGTTGGAGAGGTCCACATCGGACAGCTCCAGCCGCAGGAGCTCGCTCTTCTTGATGCCTGTTTGGAGAAGCACCAGCAGCAGGAGATAGGCCCGGGCGTCCGGTTTGCGGGGCGACCAGAGCATGTCGCGGGCGGTGTTTTGCAGTTTCTCGATCTCCTCATCGGTGAGGATGCGGGGCAGGGGCGCGCGGGCGCTGCGCTGCACCACCGCGGCCGCTGGGTTTTCTGCGATGACATCCGTTTCGAACAGCCAGCCGAAGAAGGACTTGAGGGAGGTCACCCGGCGGGTGTAGGTTTTGGGCTTGCAGCCCATGATCTCGCCCTGTTTGTTCTCGCGTTCATGGCACAGCCAGTGCAAGAACGCATTGAGCATGTCGGTGGTGATCTCGCCCACCGCCGGGTTTTCGCCTCGCTCGGCGAAATAGCGTTGCAGGATGCGGATATCCCCGAGAAAGGCCTTGATGGTGTTCAACGCCCGGCCCTGCTGCTCCAGATAGATGCGATAAGGGCCCAGGGCCGCGGTGATCGCGCTCTCGGCGGTGAGATTCTGGGGCAGTTCGCCCATGGGCGCGGGAGGTTTGCCGGGGTCGATGGGCTGGTCGGTCTGGCTGAAGAGGTCTTGAGCAGTCATGGGGGACCCTCGCCGGGTGAATGAGGGAGGAAGGGCATGCGCATAGCCAAAGGCGCATCTCATCCTACACGCTCCCGACCATCTTGTCAATTCCCGTCCGAGGGCAATGACTTACATCTGCATGCCTCCCATCGCAACGAAAGCGACGTTGATGACATGAATGCGTCAAACGAGGCCTGTTCAACGCAACATGCGTCATCCATCAGGATGTCTAAGCAGTTACCTTTTCCCTAAGAATGAAGGCAGGGTCAATCCACAATCTTCAGGTGAAGCTCCGCCAGTTGTTGAGGAGAGATGGGGCTGGGGCTGTTGAGCATGAGGTCGGTGGCGGAAGCTGTCTTGGGGAAGGCGATGACCTCGCGGATGCTGTCTTCGCGGGCCAGGATGGCGACGACGCGGTCTAGGCCCAAGGCGATGCCGCCATGGGGGGGCGCGCCATAGCTAAAGGCCTCTAGCAGATGTCCGAACTGCTCCCAGGCCCCCTCTTCCGAGATGCCCAGGGCCTGAAACACCATCCTCTGGTGCGCCGCGTCGTGGATGCGGATGCTGCCGCCGCCGATCTCCATGCCGTTGAGGACCACATCGTAGGCGTTGGCCAGGGCCTGGCCGGGATCGGTCTCCAACAGGGGCCAGTGTTCCGGTTTGGCGCTGGTGAAGGGGTGATGCACGGCCACCCAACGGCCATCCTCCTCATCCCATTCCAGCAGGGGGAAGTCGATGACCCAGCAGAAGGCCAGCGTGTCAGGATCGGCCAGACCCAGCTCCGCGGCCAAATGCGTGCGCAGCCAACCCAGGCTTTCGGCCACCACGTCGGGGGAGTCGGCCACGGCCAGGATGAGATCACCCTCATTCGCGCCCGTGAGCTTGATGATCGCGTCCTTCTCATCCTCGGAGAGGAATTTGGCGATGGGGGAGCGCAGGCCATCGCGCTCCGCTTTGAGCCACACCAGACCCTTCGCGCCGCGCGCCTTCGCGCCTTCGGCGAGCTCGTCGATGCGTTTGCGGGAGAAGGAGGCCGCGCCGGGGACGCAGATGGCTTTGATCTGGCCGCCCGCGGCTGCCGTGTTGGCGAACACGCCGAATTGGCTGTGGCGCGCCGCGTCGGTCAGATCCGTCAGCTCCATGCCATAGCGCAGATCGGGGCGATCGCTACCGTAACGGGTCATGGCTTCATGATAGGTGAGCACGGGGAAGGGGCGCTCCTGGATGCGCATGTCGCTGACGGTCTCCACCAGCTCGATGAGCATGGCTTCGATCAACGCCCGCACATCGGCGCTCTCCACGAAGGACATCTCCAGGTCGAGCTGGGTGAACTCGGGCTGCCGGTCCGCGCGCAGGTCTTCATCTCGGAAGCAGCGGGCGATCTGGTAATAGCGCTCGTAGCCCGCGACCATGAGGAGCTGCTTCATCTGCTGGGGCGACTGGGGCAGCGCGTAGAATTTGCCGGGATGAATGCGGCTGGGCACCACATAATCCCGGGCGCCCTCGGGCGTGCTCTTGAGCAGGATGGGCGTCTCGATCTCCAGGAAATCCGCCCGGTTGAGGAAATCGCGCATGAAGGCGATGACCTGGTGGCGCAGCATGATGTTTCGCTGCATGCGCTCCCGTCGCAGGTCGAGATAGCGGTATTTCAGGCGCACCTCGTCGCGGACAGGCGCGTTTTCGTTGATGGGGAAGGGCGGGGTTTGGGAGGCGTTGAGGATGGTGAGTTCGTGCACCTCGACCTCGATCTCGCCCGTGGCCAGATGGGGGTTGATCAGCCCTTCGGGCCGGGCTGCGACTACGCCCTTGACTTGGATGACATACTCGGGCCGCACCGTCTCGGCCAGCGCATGCGCGGGCTCGGAGATGTCCGCATTGAAGACGATCTGCACCAGGCCCGAACGATCCCGCAAGTCGAAGAAGATGAGGCCGCCGTGGTCCCGGCGGCGATGCACCCACCCCGCCAGGGTGACGGTCTGGCCGACATGGTCCTTGCGCAAAACGCCGCAGTCGATGGATTTGAGCATGATGGCAATCAGTCCTCCGGGAATAAATGCAACGATGAATAAGCAAAAAAGCCGCTGGTCGGGCGATGGGCCCGCGCCGCAGCGGCGATGCAGGCAATTATAGTGCTTTCCCCGTCGCCTGGCAAATCCGCGGGCGGAGGGGCGAGGGGGCGAACTTTCGGCCTCCGCCCTACGCTTCCTGACCCGGGGGCGACTCGTTGGGGGTCTCAGGCGCTTTCTCCTCGCTTTCCAGCCCCTCCACCTCCTCCGGCTCCAGCAGGGGGGTGGCCACGTCCTCCTGCACCGTGGTGTGGCTCTGTGACTCGGGCATGGTGGCGTGGACGTGAACTGAGATTGGGCTCTTCAATGCGTTCTTCTTTGGCGATGTAACCCTTGAGAAGCATAGGCTGTTGGGGCGCCCCCTTGTCTTTTGGGAAGGCGTGGTGGATAATATCTCAAACCCAAACGTCCTGATCAAAACCGTAACGAATTGGCAAAAAACATCCCGCCCACGCGATGATGCATCCGAATCCCCACACCCCCTTCGATCCCCAGGCTGGAGCCATCGACGTCGCCCGAGTGGAGGACGTCGATTTCGACAAATCCCCTCTCATCCCCGCCATCGTCCAGGACGCGGACACCGGACTCGTCCTCACCCTGGCCTACATGAACCGCGAGGCCCTGGCCCGCACCCTGGAGCTGGGTCAGACCGTGTTCTGGAGTCGCAGCCGCCGCGAGCTGTGGCACAAAGGCGCGACCAGCGGCAATTATCAGGATGTCATTAGCATCCGCCTTGACTGCGACGGCGACGCGCTCCTCGTATTGGTGCGCCCCCACGGCCCGGCCTGTCACACCGGCGCGGTCACCTGCTTCCACCGTCAGTTGCCCGCTCCCCAGCCCGCTGATGGCTGACTTGAGGGAGGGGTTGCGATTCGAGGCCAAAATTCATCATGTCGCGTTGGAAATCGTGGACGCCTTGCCACGCGTCATTACCTTCCATGCAATGAATATCGGATTTTCACCCTATCTGAGGCGACGCCAGCAGATAGTCCCCGGTGAAAGGGCGGCCCTGCGGGGCGGATGATCGACAATCAGCGGCAAGGCATGGGGGCGCAGGCCCATGGACGCCCCCATGCGCCCTCAGACGATGACGCGTAGACGCTGGGGAATGGTGACAATGCGGATGAGGTGCAAATTCTCGCCGATGGTCTCGCCATCGGCCTGACAGGGCAGGGGATGATCGCTCTCGATGGTGACGCTTCTCGTCCGATCCATGATGATCTTAGGGTGATCGATGTGCTTCCCCTTCATCAACTTGGGAATCAGCGGCCCCACTTCGCGACGGTGGATGTCGGTGGCGATGCACAGGTCCAGGAGACCGTCATCTTGGCGGGCCTGGGGTGTGGCTAGAAAACCGCCTCCCAGGCGAGGCCCGTTGGCCACGAAGGTGATGAACGCGGGCGTTTCCAGCGTTTTCTCATCGATGCGCAAGCGCACGGGCGGTTTCTCGAAATAGACCCATAGCGTCTTCAGCACCGCAGCCAGGTAGATGGCGAATCCCCGCAGGCGTTGGATTTTATGCGCTTCGATATTCACGCGGGCATCGAAGCCGCATCCCAGCATGTTCACGAAGAAGCGCGGGGGCGCATTGTCGAACTCGGCCCAGGCCACATCGATGACCTTGGCATGCCCTCGCTTCAACCTGTCGACGGCCTCTTCCACCCCATTTCGGATGCCCAGTCCCCAGGCGAAATCGTTGCCGCTGCCCATGGGCAGCACGCCCATGGTCGTGGGCGGCACGCCTTCTTGCCCCTTGGCGGACAGCAAGATGCCATTGGCGACTTCATTGACGGTGCCGTCACCGCCCGCAGCCACTACCACCGGCACGCCCGCGTCGGCAGCCTCGCGGGCCAGCTCGATGGCATGGCGGCGGCCCTTGGTCAGCTTCACCTCGAAATCCAGCTTGCTTTTGGAAAGATTCTGGAGTACAGAGTCAATGGTGTGCTTGCTGTCACCGCGGTTGGAGAATGGATTGAAGATAATGAGCATGTCGGGCATGGCGTCATCCCTGGGCGAGTTGATCAATAGGCTTAGCCTGTTGGGATATTTTACATGACTTGATGGGGCATCGGTAATCATGCCTCTGCACCATCTCCCTCAGCGGCATGAAATCCACGGTGGATGGCGTTGGGGCCGAAACGGGCCTGCAACGCATCCACCGCCTCTTGCAGGCGTCGAATCTGGTCATCCTGCTCATCCCATAGCGCGAGCTGCACCAGGCCTTCTTGCAGGTTGCTGACGCCCACGCCGATGAGCCGCACCGGCTGACTGGGCCGCCACAACCGGTCGAACAGGTCGGCGGCTGTGGCGATGATGGTTGCTTCGGCGTTGGTGGGCGCAGCCAGCGTGGTCTGACGAGTGAGCGTGGTGAAATCGCTGAAGCGTAGCTTGAGCTTGACGGTGCGGGCCAGGAGTTTCTTGCGGCGCAGCGACCGGGCCACGCCCGCGGCCAGCTTCTCCAGGGTCCGGCGCAGCTTCTGGGCGTCGCTCACATCCCGGGCGAAGGTAGTCTCCTTGCTGATGGATTTGGCCCGACCTCGCTCGCTGATCACCGGGCGATTGTCTATGCCCCGGGCGCGGCGGGCCAGCTCCCAGCCGTGCTGCCCAAACAACCTGCCCAACGCCTGTTGCGGATACGCGGCCAACTGCCCGATGGTGAAAATCCCCAACGCGTGGAGCTTCTCCTCCGACTTGGGGCCCACGCCCCACAACGCGCGCACGGGCAGCGGCGCCAGAAACGCGGCCTCTTCGCCCGGCGGCGCGATGGTGATGGCGTTGGGATATCCCCCTTTTCCGGCCCGGCTTTTGCCCACGTCATTGGCGATTTTGGCCGTCAGCTTGTTGGTGGCTCCCCCCAGCGAACAGGGCAGCCCCAGCTCCTCGCGAATGCGGGATTGCAGCCCGCGGGCGATGATCTCCAGAGGCTCGGGCAGATCGCTTACATCGAGAAACGCCTCATCGATGGATATCTGCTCCACCAGGGGCGTCAGCTCTCGCACCCGCGCCATGACCTCCCGCGAGGCCCGAAGGTACGCCTCTCGATGGGGCGGGATGATGATGAGGTCGGGGCACAGGCGCACGGCCTGGGCCATGGGCATGGCGGAATGCACGCCAAAGGCCCGGGCGGGATAGGAGCAGGACGCGACCACGCCCCGCCCCTCGGGCCGGCCTCCCACCGCAAAAGGCTTGCCTCGCAGGGCCGGGTCGCGCTGCTCCTCCACCGCACAGAAGAACGCGTCCAGGTCCAGGTGGAGGATTTTGCGGGGCATGAGGGGTTATTTCGTCTCGGCTTTCACCAGCGCGGTGGATTTTTCGCTCTTCTTGCCGTTCTTCTTCTCGCTTTTCTCCGATTTCTTCTTTTGCTGCAACTCCCGCAAGCCGCCCTCGATCCATTCCTTCAGCATCCGCTTTTCCTCGCGCGAAAGCTCCATCTCCGCATTCTCGCAGCGGGAGAGGATGTAGGAGCGATAGACCCGAGCCAGGCTTTGGGGCGTATCCCGTTTGGTGAAGCGGTGTTTGGCGTAGGCGATGCCCTTGAGGACGTTGTTGATGTTTGTGCGGGAGACGGCTTCGCCCTGTTCGATAAGCCGGTCGCGCACCGCCTTGGAGGTGGAGGTGAGGTGATAGCGATGCTCTTTCAGGTCCTCGGCCAGGGCGGTGAAGATGAGCGCGTACTGCCGGGGGGTGAGGAAGGGCGCGCCCGTGATCTGGCTGATGCGTTTGGCGAATTCGGCCAGTTTGGGCGGCATCTCATCCTTCGTCTTGCCGGTTTCCTCCTCCCTGGGCAGGGCATGGCGCTGGGGATCGTAGAGGAAACCGGGCGAAGGGGAGGTGGCGATCTCGAAGCCCAGGCTGTCCTCGCTTTGCAGCAGGTTTTTGAAGGTGCCCGCGCCCGCCCAGTGACTTTCGATCACTTGCTTGCCGATCTGGTCGATGACCTCCTGCGCGGCCCGACCCATGAGGATGGGCTCCTGAGAGCGGGCTACGAGCTTGCGGACCAGATCGAGGATGCGTTTGCGCATGCGGTCTTCGCTGGTGAGGGAGGCGGCCCGTTCCGCGGGTTGGCGTTTCGATTTGGCGGATTTGCGCGGCAGCTCCACCATCACGCGCCAGGGGTCCCCTTCGGTGATGCGCAGGTTGGGATGGCGTCGCACCAGATGGGTGGTGAGGGCGCGCAAGGAGTAGAACCCCAGCCAGTTGCTGTCCCGTCGAAATTCGGGGAACTGGCGATAGAGTTTGGGCAGGTCGGTGGCCAGGAGCTCGCCGTTGGCGCTGGCCTCGGCATAGAGCTTTTCGGCCATGGCGTCCAGGAGTTCGGGCGTGGCCGTGATGGGCGGGATCGTGCCATTCGCAGGCTTGCGGCCCTCTTCGCCGCCCATGCCTAACGCGTATTCGATGAAGACATCCTCGCTGATGACCAGATCGGCCGCGGCGATGAAGGCCGCGGACGCGGGCCCGGCCGAGAGGATGGCGGTGCGTCGATCGTAGGCCCGCAGCCGCAGTAGCACGGGCATGAAGTCGGAATCGCCGGAGAGGATGATGAACTCGTCGAAATGCGTGGCATGGTTCAACGTGTCCAGAATGTCCATGACCATGTAGATGTCCGCGCTGTTCTTGCCCTGGGAGGTCAGCGAAGGGCAGTCCACCACCGAGAAGGCGGAGCGGGTGAAGAAGGGGCGATAGCGCTGAAAGTCGCGGGGGTTGAGATAGCACTTGCGGATGAGGATGTCGCGCTGAGCGCTGGCCTGGACTTGTTCCTCGGGCATGCCCGGCATGCCCTCTTCCAACCAGGCCAGCCAATGGGCGGGGTTGGCCGCGAACTGTTCGGCTGCGTCCTCGTCCAGTTGCCGCAGGCCGAGATAGATATTATCGAAATCCAC
>DUEQ01000510.1 GCA_011192085.1 Caldilineae bacterium | reverse complement strand
TGCCGGGCGAGACTCTGGAGATCAAGAACGGGCTCGTCTATATCGACGGGCAACCTTTGGCAGAACCCTATGTCAACGGCGCGCCGCGCGGGAATTATCGGACCACCGTGATCCCCGAGGGATATGTCTTTGTCATGGGAGACAATCGCAACAACTCCAATGATTCCCGGGCGTTCGGCCCGATTCCTATCGAGAGCATCGTGGGACACGCCTGGATGCGTTATTGGCCCCCCGATGATTTCGGATTTATGCCGTAACGCATGATGCAAGAGCACGGTTGGTCCAACACGACAAAGTTGGTTGTCCTGCTACTCCTGGTGTTGATCGGGGGATGGGCGCTGGTGCAATTCAGCGAGGCCCTGCCCTCCATGATCATCGCCCTGCTGCTGGCCTACCTGCTGACGCCGCCCACCAACTGGATTGTGCGGCACACGGGCCTGCCGCGGGGCCTGGCCGTGGGCCTGGTGTATCTGGCTCTGCTCATCCTCATCATCCTCACCCCCATCCTTCTCTCCCCCAGCATCGCCAGCATCGCCTCCAATGTCCAATTCGATGTGACCGCGATCACGGCCCTCGCGAAGAACCTCGGCAACATGGAGATAGCGCTGGGACCGGTGAGCTTGAAGGTGGGTGAGGTGTTGTTGCAATCCGCCGCAGGCTTGCAGCAGTTGATCTCCAGCTTCGGCTCCCAGGCCCTGCTCTCCATCATCAACGTCCTCTCCAGCCTGTTTTGGGTCGCTTTCGTTGTCGTCGTCACCTTTTGGTTGATCAAGGACAGTTACAAGCTGGAATACTGGTTTTTCGAACACCTTCCCAGACCCTACCGGCGGGATGTCTCCCGTCTGCTACACGAACTCGACCTCATTTGGGGCAGCTTCTTCAAGGGCACGCTGGTGTTGGCTTTCATCGTCGGCACTCTGGTGGGGGTGATTATGTGGGCGCTTGGGATTCAGCATGTGCTCTTGTTGGCCATTTTCGCAGGGTTCATGGAATTCATTCCCTCCATCGGCCCGATCTTGGGCGCGCTTTTGGCGACGCTCATCGCTTTTCTCGGCGGCTCCGCGTGGATTCCCCTGGATAATTGGCTTGTCGCCCTCATCGTGCTCATCCTCTATACGCTGATTTTTCAGATCGAGCAAGTATACCTCTATCCTCGGGTCGTGGGCCGCCGCGTCAACCTGCATCCGGGCATCGTGTTCGTGGGCGCGATCCTGGGTGCGGTCGAATTCGGCGTGTTGGGCGTGCTGCTGGCCGCACCGGTGCTGGCTTCGGCTCGGGTGCTGGGCCGTTATGTTCTGCGCCGTCTGACCGATCAGGAGCCCTTTTCTGATGTGGACGAAGCCGCGTCCGCCGCCATCCAGTGGCGGAGCATGTTGCGAGGGCAGCCCATCGCCGCGGTTTTCTTCGATCTGGATGGCACGCTGGCCGAAACCGACGATCACATCACCCAGGCCCTCTTGAAGCGCATGGGGCCGCTCCATCGGTTGTTTCCAGACAATAACGCAGAAGCCTATGTCCGGCGCTGGGTGATGCGCCTGGAACCGGTGGCTGCTTGGTTGTTGAGCCGGTTGGATGATGTCGACTTGGATGACGACGCGTTTAAAGCGGTGAAACGCGTTCGCGCCATGTTGGGCTATAAAAAGACCCGCGATCTGAATCTGGTGGCGGATGCGGATGCGACCCTGCATGAGTTGAAGACCCGATATCGTCTGGGCATAGTGACGACGCGAGAT
This sequence comes from Caldilineae bacterium, assembly GCA_011192085.1. Taxonomy (GTDB): domain Bacteria; phylum Chloroflexota; class Anaerolineae; order J102; family J102; genus M2005. The sequence continues at coordinate 9,290 of DUEQ01000510.1, read as the reverse complement.
CGTCATTCCACCGAGCGTTTTCTGCGACAACACAGACTGACGTCCTTTTTCGATGTCGTGATCACGCGAGATGATGTGCATCGTCTGAAGCCCCATCCAGAGCCCGTTATCAAGGCGGCGGAAGCCCTGGGCGTGGATGCCGGGCAATGCGTCATGGTGGGGGACACGCTAGCCGATATCCGGTCCGCCCGGGCCGCGGGCGCGGCCTCGGTGGGCGTGCTCACCGGCTTCGGAACGCGCGAGAATCTGAACGAGGCGGATGTGGTGGTGGAGAGCGTGCGAGACCTGCCCCAGTGGTTGTAGCCTGGAGACGCAACCGCCTTTCATGACGTTCGCCCCAGTTCTGATTGCGCCCATGGCCCCTCCCAAATCCTATGCTCCGCCTTCGGCCGCCCTCTCGCCCATGCGATTCACGCTTTCCCAACTTCCTCCTCGATTGATCGCGGCGCTGGTCGCTTGGCTGGCGTGGCTCTCCGTGGCCGCGGGCCCGCCCGTGTGGACCAGCCAACACACGCGGCCCATCCGCCTGACCCAGGAGCAGATTCGGGAGCTCCGCAGCATCCAGCAAGGTCCGCCCACCTCGTCACAAGCGGGCGTGCTGGAGGATGCGCCCAGCGGTTCGGTGTTGTGGCAATGGCGGGCGGATGCGCCCCTGCCTATGGCCAGCGTCACCAAATTGATGACCGTGCTGGTGGCGCTGGAGACCCTCTCGCCCGATGACGTGGTCGTCATCCCCCGGGCCGCGGTGAACATTCCCCCAGGATATGTGCGCATGGGGTTGCAGGCCGGGCGACAAGTGCATGTGCGCACCCTGCTCTACGGCGCGCTGCTGCCCTCGGGCAACGATGCGGCTCTGGCCCTGGCCATCGCCGCCGCGGGCGATGTACAGGCGTTTGTAGACAGAATGAACGCCCGGGCTCAGGAGTGGGGCCTGGATCAAACCCATTTCGCCAATCCCCACGGCATCGACGCGCCTGGCCATGTGTCCAGCGCTGGGGATCTGGCCCAGCTCGCCCGCAAAGCCCTGGAAAATCCCCTCATCGCCGAGATCGTGGCCACGCCCGCCATCACCATCGAAGGCTTCAAGCTCACCAACACCAACGAACTCCTCACCACCTATCCCGGCGCATACGGCGTGAAGACTGGCACCACGGACGAGGCGGGCCAGGTGCTTATCGCTGCGGCGCGACGGGCCCAGGGCGATGTGTTGACCGTGGTCATGCACAGCTCCGACCGCTACGCGGAGACCCGCGGGCTGATGGACTTCTACTTCCGGCATTGGGTGTGGGTGGATGCAGGGTTGAAGCGAGATGTTTTGAACCGCGTCACCGGGCCCGACGGCGCGCAGTATCTCCTCGCCACGCCACCCGCGCCCCTTTTTCTCCAACGCTGGCAGCTTCTTGAGGTGCGCCCCCTGCGCGTCGTGCGTTTCGACGCCGCGGGCCAGCCATCGGGCCTGTATCAAGTGTGGTATGGCGAGCAAAAACTGATAGAATTACCCTTAACTTTCATCCCACTCCCACGCTGACACGTCCACCATGCGCCTGAACAAATTCCTCGCCCATGCAGGCGTCGCGTCCCGTCGCGCCGCGGATGAGCTCATCGCGACTGGTCGGGTGCGAGTGAATGGCCGCGTCGTGCGCGCGATGGGGGTGCAGATCGATCCTGAACGGGATCAGATCACCGTGGATGGAAAGCCCGTTCATTTGAATCGCGCGGCCTTCATCTATCTGCTGCTGAACAAGCCCGCGGGCGTGATCACCAGCCGTAAGGACCCGGAAGGCCGCCGCACCCTCTACGATCTCATCCCCCGCCGCTATCATCATCTCCATCCCGTGGGCAGGCTCGATTTCCAGAGCGAGGGCCTCGTGCTCCTCACCGATGACGGCGACTTGACCCAGCGACTCACCCATCCCTCCCATCGACACGAGAAGGAGTATTGGGTGCAAGTCGCGGGACAGGTCCCCGATGTCACCTTACACAAACTGCGCAAAGGCGTGCCGTTGGAGGATGGCCTCGCCCGGGCCCGGGTGCGCTACCTGGGCAAGATTCCGCCCGAACAACGCTTCTGGATTCAACCTGACTCCAAACACACGTGGATGGTCTTTATTCTCCACGAGGGCCGCAATCGTCAAATCCGTCGCATGTGCCAGGCCGTGGGCCTGCGCGTCCGTCGCCTGGTGCGGGTCCGCATCGACTCTATCCACATTGGCGATCTGAAACCGGGCCAATGGCGGCTCGCGACCAAACGTCAGCTTAAAGCCATCCGCGCCATCAAAGCGGGCGGCAAGTAGCAAGTTTGCAAGTCGCAAGTAGCAGGTTGCTTGCCACCGGGCACGTTTCAACTCCTTCCAACCATTACATCGACTCCCCTATGTCCACCATCCCCCCAGTCATCGCCATCGACGGGCCCGCGGCCTCGGGCAAGAGCACCGTGGGCAAACTCGTCGCCGAGACACTTGGTTTCCTTCTATTTGATACGGGCGCGCTTTACCGGGCCGTGACCCTGACCGCATTGCGTCGCGGCATCCCCATCGAGGATGAAGCCTGCATCAGCGATCTCGCCCGCACCATTCACATCGATCTCATTCCATCGCAGGAGAAGGATGGACGTCCCTACACCGTCCTGGTGGATGGGGAAGATCTCACCTGGGCCATTCGCAGCGAGCCGGTGGACGCGCATGTCTCCGCGGTCAGCGCTTATCCGGGCGTGCGCGAGGCGCTCAAGCATCAGCAACGGCGCATCGCCTGGCAGGGCAAGGTGGTTATGGCTGGACGCGATATCGGCACGGTCGTGTTCCCCGAAGCGCCGCTGAAGGTGTATCTGGACGCGACGCCCGAGGTTCGGGCCCGGCGACGATGTGAGGAGCTGCGGGCCCGGGGCGAGGAGGCTGATTTCGACGAGATCCTGGCCGGGGTCCGACGGCGGGATGCCATCGACAGCACCCGGGCCATGGCCCCCCTGCGCATTGCCGACGACGCCGTCGTCATCAACACAGATGACATGACCGTCGATGAGGTTGTGGACGCCATCGTGCAGTTGGCCCGAGAACGTTTCGACGACCCCGCCTGACTGAGACTCCCCCTCATGTCCAACGCTACGCCCCCTCGCGACTACCGTTGGCTCGCCTCTCCCGATGCGCCCCGTCGCTGGCCAACGCGCTTCTGGATCACCGCGATCGCGCTTTTGGATCGATTGCTGATGCGATCCGACGTTCAGGGGCTGGAGCGGCTCCCCCCGACAGGCCCCCTGATCCTCTACTACAATCACATCCACTATGCCGACCCCATCGCGATCATGGCTCGGCTCTATGGCCGCCGTCACGTTGTCGCCATGGCCAAAGCCGAGCTGGAGCGCATGTTCTTCCTGGGGTGGGCCACTCGCTCCTACGGCGCCATCTTCGTCAAACGAGGCGAACCCGATGTCCCAGCGCTACGCGCGGCCCTTGCCGTACTGAGGAGGGGCTATACATTGCTTATCGCGCCCGAGGGCGCCCGTTCGCCCAACGCCCAACTCATCCCCGCGAAAAAGGGTCTGGGCTTGCTGGTTTATCGGGCCAACCCCATGCTCATGCCAGTGGGCGTGTGGGGCACAACCGATTTCCCCGCGGCCTATAAGCGCCTGAAGCGTCCCCTGGTGCACTATCGCTTCGGCCGCCCCTACCGATTTCACCTTCCCTCAAAGATGACGCGGCGCGAAGCGGAAGACATCGTCATCGATTACGCCATGCGTCGTCTGGCCCAATGCTTGCCTGAGGGCATGCGCGGCGTCTACGCCGATCCACCCCCCGAACTACCCTATGTGGAGGAACTCTAATGTACGAGATCATCGATCTGCATTTTCAAGGCGAGCCTCAGATCATCGCCAGCTATGTGCTGCGCGGCCCTCGCGGCGTCGCACTCATCGAAACCGGCCCCGGCTCCACCGTGGAGGCGCTCCTGGCTGGGTTGAAGCGCGCGGGGGTCGCCAAGGAGGAGATCACCGACATCCTACTCACCCACATCCATCTCGACCACGCTGGCGCAGCCGGTTACATGGCCCGGCTCACCGGCGCGACGGTGCATGTGCATCATGTCGGAGCGCCCCACATGATCGATCCCTCCAAGCTTCTTGCTTCGGCCGGGCGCATCTACGGCGACCAGATGGGGCCGCTGTGGGGGGAATTTCTCGCCGTGCCCGCGGAGCAAGTGCGTCCTTTGCAGGATGGCGACGTCATCGACGCGGCGGGCATCCCCGTGAAGGCCATCGACACGCCGGGGCACGCTTATCATCACATGGCTTACTGGTTGGAGGATGGCGTTTGTTTTACCGGCGACGTCGCCGCGGTGCGTCTGCCGGGCTTCGATCACATCCGTCTGCCCACGCCCCCGCCCGAATTCCATCTCCAATTGTGGAAGGCGAGCGTGGAGAAGCTGCGGGCCATGACGCCCGATGTCATCATTCCCACCCACTATGGCCCCTATGAGGATGTGAACGCGCACTTCGACGGCATCATCGACAAGTTGGATGTGTTGGCCGATTATCTGCGTCGTCGGGTGGAGGAAGGCGCATCATCCCAGACGCTCCAGGCGGAATTGCCAGGTTGGCTGGCGCAACAGGCCCGTCGCGAGGGGGTGAGCGAGGCAGGCGTCCATCGTTATGAGGTCGTCGTGCCCAGCTACATGAACGTCACCGGCGTGTTGCGCTACTTCCGCAAGGTGGAGGGGCTGGACGTAAGCTATTGAGAGGCTACCATTCCAGCACAACCTGATTCCAGGCCCTCTCTGCACTCAACCGGCCCGTGAGCACCGCCAGCACAGCCTGATGGACGCTGCGGGCCATCTCCTTGTCCTGGGTGAATGCGGGCTGCAAGAAGCCCTTCTCCATGGCCTCGAACGCAAAATTGTGGAAGTCATCCGCGGGCCATTGCATAAGGGAGGTGCGTCGGGCGGGCAAGACATGGGCCTGATAACTCCATCGAGCCAGGGAGTCTGTGGCCATCAGATCGCTGATCAGTTGGACGGCCAGATTCTGCCGGGTTTCGTCCGCAGTGACGATGGCGTAGGCCCATCCGTGCATGAGATAGCGGCCTTTGCCGTCCCGGGTGGGAGTGGGACCGAACCGTAAAAAGGCCGCCTGACCCTGCTGAGCCAGCCACAGCGACGCCGTGGTCTCGGCCAGGGGTGCACTCCCTTGCAATGCGCTTTCCCATGCGTCTTTGGGATGGGTGATCTGCGCGCCCATGGGGTCCACCAGCCCTCCGCGATAGGCGGCTTCGTAGAATTCAAGCAGGGAGCGCAGGGCCTTTCGATTGCGAACGGGGTCCTCCCCGTTGGGCGTGGCGCTGAGATAGTGGAGGAGGATGGCGTCGGTCCAGGCGGATTCTGCGCCGCCATAGGGGAAGAGGTAGGGGACGTTGGAGGTGAGGATGACGTCCCAGGTGGCAGGGGGTTCGGAGAGCGCGGCGGGCTGAAAAGCAAGATGCTCGAAATCCGCGGCGAAGGGCAGGCTCATCCATGCCTCGTCCGCCATGCTCGCCTCTTGGGCAAAGGGATACAAGTCACCTTGAAGGTCCTCTGGGAAAAGGGGAGAGAGGGGCTGGAGGAGGTCGGCGCGCGCGGCCGCGGGGATGTCCTGGAAGGGAAGGGCGATGATGTCGGGGAGGAGGGAGGGCGCGACGGGCTGGGTTTTTTGCAGCCAGTCCAGCAGCCCGCCCGGCCCGCGCGGCCGTTTGGGCACGATGGTGACCCGAACGCCTTGCTCCTTCTCGAAGATGGTCATCATCGCCATCAGCGCCTCATGTCCCGCATTCTCTTCCAGGGCCATCCAGTCGGGCAGCCACAGGGTGAGCTCAACGGGCTCGGGCGTGGCGGGTTGCACCGTGACCGAGGGCTGGGGCTCACTGGGCGAGGGAGTGACCGTGGCGGTGGGCGCGCCCCCAGGCGCACATGCGGTTAGGATGATGGCTATCAGGAGGGCGAAGAGGAGGGATAGGAAGGCTTTCATGAGGGCGTAATAACTCGGGATTGGGGCGTCACGTGGAAACCAGTGTTTTCTATTTGCGCGTGATACTTGGTTCATAGCAAGGATGCAAGAATGTCAAGCGCTTCTTGGATGTCGCCCCGTTCGATGCCGTAATGGGTGACCGCGCGAATGCGGCCCGGTCCCAGGGCGAGCACGCCCACCCCGCGGGCCAGCAGCGCCTCCTGTAACTCGGACGCGGTGTAGCGGGGGTGGTCGACCCGGAAGTAGAGGATATTCGTGTGCACAGGCTCGGGATCGACGCCCGGCAGCCGGGCCAGGCCTTCGGCCAGCAGGCGGGCGTTGGCGTGGTCGTCGGCCAGCCGGTCGACCATGTCGGTGAGGGCAATGATGCCCGCGGCCGCGATGACGCCCGCTTGACGCATGCCGCCCCCCAGCACCTTGCGCGCCCGCCGCGCCCGCTTGATGAAGTCCTTCGAGCCCACGACTACCGACCCCGCCGGCGCGCTCAAGCCCTTGCTCAGGCAGAAGGTGACCGAATCCCCGTCTCGGGTCAAGTCCTTCACATCCACGCCCTGGGCCACAGCCGCGTTGAAGATGCGCGCGCCGTCGATGTGCAGCTTCAAGCCGTGGGCATGGGCCAGGTCGGCCACGGCCTGGGTGTACGCGGGCGTGAGGTACGCGCCCCCGCGGCGATTGTGGGTGTTCTCCAGACTGACCAGTCGACTGATCCCGAAGTGGACGTTGTCGGGCATGATCGCGGCCTTGATGTCCTCCAGCCGCAGCGTGCCGTCGGGCTGGTTGGGGACGATGCGGGGGGCGATGCCGCCCAAGACCGCGGAGCCTACCTGTTCGTAGTTGTAGGTGTGGGAATCATGCCCCATGATCACTTCATCGCCCCGGTTGCAGTGGGCGAGGAGGCTGACCAGGTTGCCCTGGGTGCCGCTGGTGACCAGCAGGCCCGCTTCTTTGCCGAACATGGACGCGGCCAGGGCCTCCAGTTCGTTGACGGTGGGATCTTCGCCGAAGACATCGTCGCCCACCTGAGCGCGGGCCATGGCCTCGCGCATGGCGGGCGTGGGCTGAGTGACGGTGTCGGATCGGAGATCGATGCGGGGAGGCATGGTTTCAGTCATCGGTGATCAGTGTGATCGGTGTTCAGGGGCTCGACGTTGGATGAGGGGGTGGGAAGACAGGGAGCTCGTTGAGGGGATTGTCGAGTTCGGGGCGGGCGTCGAGGATGACGCCGCCTTCGCCCAATACCTCGGTGGGCAGGTCCTCCATCTGGGGCCAGCGACCCGCTTTCACATCCAGCAGCTTTTGATTCAGCAGCAGGGTTTCCCCCGCGGTGAGACCGTAGCGGTTCTGAGGGTGGAGCAGCAGCTCGATGAGGTCCTGGGCGATGATATGAGCCAGTTCCAGATTCGACTGGAAAAAACGCCAGTCTTTTAGAGACACCTGGAGAATGGCTTGGGTGATGAAAAGGAAGGCGCTAGGGGTGATGGGGCTGCGGCGGCGCAGGGGCAACGTGGGACGTTGCAACTGCATAGCCAGATCCCATTCTGTGCCCGCGGGCGCGGTGATGTCTTTGCCCATCAAGAAATAGACGCGATCCACGTTGCTGATGCGCTCGAAGAGATCATCGTAGGATGCGCCTGCGGGCGGGCAGCGGCGGAGCTCCGCACCCGCCTGCACGGGCAGTCGGGCCAGCAGGTGGGCGACGAGACTGCGTTGGGGTTCCAGATCCGCGGTGGCGGCCACGTAGATGCGGAGTTTCTCTGCCATGATCAGATGGATTTTACGGTCAAGGCGATGCGTTCGTCACGATAACCGAGTCGACGTAAAGGGGCGATGAGGTCGTCGTGCAGATGGGGATAATAGGTGCGGAGCAAGGTGGCTTTGCCCCCGGGGCGGATGGTGTAGTCGCCTAAGCGTGCAGGGAGGACGAGGGATTGGCCCAGCGTTAATTTCTCACCAGCCACGGTGGCTGCGCCCTCGATGACCGTCCAGGTTTCGAAGCTGGTAGGGCGAGTGGCGAAGGCCTGTTCCTCAGCTAGGCGAACGCGCTCCAATGCGAAATAGGGGCAGGCCACCAGCAGGTCCCGGCCCGGCTCCAGCTCGATGGGCGGGATCTGCTCCTGCGCGGGCGGTTCATAACGGATGACATCCAGGGCCTTCTCCAGATGGAGCTCCCGCAGCTTGCCATCGGGCCCGCGGCGGTTGTAGTCATACACCCGGTAGGTCAGGTCCGATTTCTGTTGGATCTCGAAGAGCATGAYGCCTTCGTTGATGGCATGGAGCGTGCCCGCGGGCACAAAGATGACGTCGCCCGCCTGGACGGGGAGGTAGTGGACCAGCTCCTYCAACCAGCCTTCTTCCACCGCGCGGGCGAACTCCTCCCGACTGCTGGGGCGCTGGAGCCCRTAGATAAGGGTCGCGCCCGGCTCCGCGTGGAGGATGTACCAGGCTTCGGTTTTGCCGTGGAAGCGGGTGTGGGCCTCGACCGTGTGGGCGTAGGCGTCGTCGGGATGGACTTGGATGCTGAGAGGGGCGTTGGCGTCGATGAATTTGGCGAGCTGCGGGAAATCGAGGCCGTAGCGGGGGATGCTCTGACCGCCCAGCAGGCGTTCCCCTAGCTCTTGCGCGGCATCGGCCAACGTCTTTCCTGCCAGCTCGCCGTTGAGAATAGGGTTCTCAGCATAGACAAGCCAGATCTCAGCCAGATGGTCGGGCAGGGGCTCGGGCAGACCCAGCCAGCGGGCCAGGCGCTGTCCGCCCCACAGGCGATGATCGAATTTGGGTTGAAGTCGAAGGGGATACACGGGCGAATGGGCGAGGAGGCGAATCAGACGAGGATGCGTTCGATCTCGGCCAGCACATCCTCGGAAAGCTCGACGCCGCTGGCTTTTACATTCTCTTCCACCTGCTCAGGTTGGCTGGCGCCGGTGATGATGCTGCTGATCTCAGGGCGGCGCAGAATCCAGGCCAGCGCGAGCTGGGGCATGGTCAGGCCCAGATCGCCCGCGATGGCATGAAGCTTACGCACCTTCGCCAGGTTGGCCTCGGTCAGGTCTTCCTTGATCCATTGGGAGTAGGTGGCTCGGGAGCCTTCGGGGATGCCGTCGAGATACTTTGTGGTGAGCACGCCCTGGGCCAGCGGGCTCCACGCCACGATGCCCAGGCCTTTTTCCGCGCACATGGGCATGATCGCATCCTCGATGTGACGGTCCAGCATGTTGTAACGGGGCTGTTCCACGAAGGGCTGATAGCCCAGCCATTCCCTAGCAATGTCCACCGCACCCTCGATCTGGTCGGCTTCCCATACGCT
>DUEQ01000051.1 GCA_011192085.1 Caldilineae bacterium | reverse complement strand
TGCAGTCTGCTTATAACTAGAATTGCCTCCATGCATTATGGGACAATTCCTAGCTCATTCAATAGAGGTGGCAGGCGACCCAATGCTCCTTCTCGGGCGTGCCGACGTTCTTCCATTCCGGATCCTCCACCGCGCACACGTCCATAACCTGCGGACAACGCGTGCGGAAATTGCATCCCGAGGGAGGATTGGTGGGCGAGGGGACATCCCCCTCAAGAACGATACGCTGACGTTTCTCCTCAATATAAGGATCAGGAATGGGCACTGCGGAGAGAAGCGCCTTGGTATAGGGATGCAACGGGTTCTCGTACAGGGTCTCGTGGTCGGTCAGCTCCACGATCTTGCCCAGGTACATCACTGCCACCCGATCGGAGATGTGGCGGACCATGGAGAGGTCGTGGGCGATGAAGAGGTAAGTCAGCCCCAGGTCCGCTTGCAGGTCCTCCAGTAGGTTGACGATCTGCGCCTGAATGGAGACGTCCAGGGCGGAGATGGGCTCGTCCGCCACGATGAATTTGGGATTCACGGCCAGGGCGCGGGCGATGCCGATGCGCTGCCGCTGGCCGCCCGAGAATTCGTGCGGATAGCGATTGATGAAGTAGGGGTTGAGTCCCACCAGCTTCAACAATTCCTGCACCCGCTCCCGTTTCTCTTTGCCTTTGGCCAGATTGTGCACCTCCAGCGGCTCGCCAATGATATTACCCACCGTCAAGCGGGGATTGAGCGAGGCGTAAGGGTCCTGGAAAATCATTTGCATCTCGCGGCGCTGGCGGCGCAGCGTTTCCCCTTTCATGGTGGTGAGCTCTTTCCCTTCGAATTTGACGCTGCCCGCGGTGGGCCGATAAAGCTGCAGAATGGCCCGACCGGTCGTGGACTTGCCGCACCCCGATTCACCCACCAACCCCAGGGTCTCACCCCGTTTGATATTAAAACTGAGGCCATCCACCGCTTTCACATCCGCGATCTTGCGCTGGATGATAATTCCTTTGGTGATGGGGAAATACATCTTGAGGTCCTTTACCTCAAGCAGGATATCATCTTTCTGGCCATGCTTGCCATGGGTTGGCGCAGGGGGTTGCTTAGGCATAAATGCCTCCTTTCTCCTTGATGTCAGCCACAACGGTTTCCCAATTCCAGCATGCAACTCGCCGCGTAGGCGAAATTGCTTCAGCTGGCGGATTCTCTTCTTCGCACTTCTCCGTACGATA
>DUEQ01000509.1 GCA_011192085.1 Caldilineae bacterium | reverse complement strand
CTGACAATCCTCCGACTTTTCTCTGAAAAATTGTAAAGGAGGCCATGCCCCATTATCAAGTTCTAATGCGTGGACTGCGGAAGGCGTGCGCGCGGGCAACCCGGTTGTCATCTTTTGCGTAACAGAGATAACCCTATCCATTCCATCAAGGAGATGATCCCTTCCATGAGCTGTTTAGGCAATATTATTTGGTTGATTTTCGGCGGCTTCTTCGCCAGCCTGGGCTATGTGCTGGGAGGATTGGCCATGATGGCAACCATCATTGGCATTCCCTTCGGCATCCAATCCATCAAGATCGGCGTAGCCAATCTCGCGCCCTTTGGCAAGCGCGTGGAGAAAAGTCCCCACGCGGATTCCTTGCTGGCCCTGATATTCGATATCATCTGGTTGATTCTCTTCGGCTGGGAGATTGCGCTCATTCATCTCCTCTCGGGCATTGTGCTTGCCGTGACCATTATCGGCATCCCTTTCGCTAAACAGCACTTCAAGCTCCTCCCCATCGCCCTGCTTCCCTTCCGCTATCAGTTGGCGGAGGGATGAGAAACTAACGCAAGCCTTGCGCTTCTTCGTCCAGGCGACGGAAGAAGGCCATCATGAAAGCGTGGCGCTCGCGTGCGAGCTGGCGGGCCGTGGCCGTGTACATGGAATCGGCCAGGCCCGCCAGCTTGCATAGCAGCTCATGGGAGGGGGTGTAGTCCTGCGAGCCGCCATGCGCCCGGCGGTAAGCCTCGCGATCGAGCCCGATGCGTTGGTCGAGTTCGGGCAGGGGATAGGCCCACAATCGGCTGCCGCGGGCCCCGGCAAACGCGAAGGCCCGGGCCACGCCCACCGCGCCGATGGCGTCCAGTTTGTCCGCGTCGTTCAGGCATTGGGCCTCCAGGGTGGCGGGCTCGGGCGGCTGGCTGAAGCGGTGGGCCTCGATGCAATGAACCACCGCGTCTACGAAGGTGGCGGGAGCGTCGTCCAGCAGGTCTCGGGCCATGCGGGCGCTGGCGAGATGGTGATCGCGGCGGCTGTCGGCCACATCATGCAGCAGCGCGGCGACGCGCACGATCTCGACGTCCGCGCCCTCGGCCTTAGCAAGATGTACGGCCAAACGGGTCACGCGCAGGACATGATCGAAGGCGTGGGCCGCATCCGCGTTTTCGTAGAGGGAGCGGACGAAGTCAAGGGCAATTGTTGACATGCGGCATTGGGGAGTTATTGGTTTGGCAGAGTCGCGTTGTTTAGAGTACCATGGGGATGCATCCATCGCCAATCTTCCCCTTCCATTCAGCGCTATTCCAAACCATGTCTGAAAGCATTTTGCCTGAAGGGAGCCTTCCTCCCTCCCCGGAACATCTGTCGATTTTCGGCCGCTGGCGCATGGCCGTGCAGCAGTGCAACGTACCCGACATCGACCAAGCAGACTTCATCAGCCGCTGGCTGGTCATCGCTCGGGCCTGCGTCTTCTCCATGACCCTGACCTCGGGCGTCATTGGCGCTCTCCTGGCCGCAGAACTGGGCGGCCATTTCGGCTGGACGCAATTGGGGTATGCGCTGCTGGCCATCATCGGCCTGCTGGCCGCGCACGCGACGAACAATCTCGTCAATGATTATGTGGACACCCGCCGCGGGGTGGATACGGAGGACTACCCGCGCGGACAATACGCCACCCACCCATTGCTGGGCGGCCTGACCACGCCCAACCGCCTGCTGATGGGCGCGGCCATCCTCACCTTGCTGGATGTCGGCATCATGCTCTATCTGGCGTCGGTGCAGGGCCCCCTTGTTATCGCCTTCGCGGTGGCGGGCTTTCTGCTGAGCATGGGCTACACCAGCATCCTCAAACGCTTCGCGTTGGGTGAGATCACGGCGCTGGTGGTGTGGGGCCCGCTGATGATCGTGGGAACGTACTATTCGATTACGGGAGAGCTGAACCCCAACGTGGGGTGGGCGTCCCTGCCCTATGGACTCATCGTGGCCTCGGTGCTCATCGGCAAGCACATCGACAAGATGGAGGAGGATCGCAAGGCAGGCATCTATTCCTTGCCCGTGGTTCTGGGGCTGCAACGCGCCCTCATCCTGCTCAAAACCACATTTCTCCTCTTCTACCTGCTCATCTTCATCCTGGCCATCCAGGGAGTGGTGGGATTCTGGATTCTGGTGACGGTGTTGGCGGGGATGCGACTGCGCACGGTGTGGACCGTGCTCTCCCTGCCCAAGCCCAAAGAGAAGCCCGAGAACTGGCCCGTGTGGCCCCTGTGGTACGTGGCCTGGAGCATGTACTTCAATCGAGCCGCGGGCATGCTCTTCGTCCTGGGCTTGATCTTCAACATCGTGGCGAAGTATGTGTTCGGGGGATAACAGCCCCGCGCGTTACACCTCATGCATCGTAGGCGCAACGGGTTGAAGCGCCAGTACAGCGTTATTTGAATGCCAACAGACCGAAGGCTTCGGGGCGGCGTTTGACCGCGCGAAAGCCCGCTTCTTGCAGGCGACGGGCCGCAGACCGGGCCACATTCCGTCCCGACTTGCTGCGCAGATCCCCGATGTAGTGAAAGACCCGCCCGCCCCGCTTTAGCACTCGATGCAATTCGCGATAGAAGTCTGCGCTGTAAAGCTGCCCGGCCAGATTGAACATGGGGGGATCGTGGATAATGCGATCGAAGGAGGCGTCCTCGAATGCTGCGATGAGATCGAAGCTGTCGCCGATGAGCTGGGTGATGTTGGGGGCCTCGAACAGGGCCTGGGACCAGGGATTCTGGCGGCAGATGGCGATGACTGCGGGGTCCAGCTCGATGGTGACCACCTCGTCCGCGCGGCGAGCGGCTTCAATGGCAGTATATCCCAGACCTGTGCAGGTGTCTAACACGCGCCCTTTGGGCGAAGCAGCGCGGATTTTGCTTCGCGTGTCTTGCAAGGGATCTGTGCTCTTGATGCGATGCATGGGGATGCCCGAAATGAGCATGGTGGGTGCGCCTGCAGTGGGCATCAGCGAGTATAACCGCCCAAAAGCCTCGGAAAACGCCTGCACCTTCTCCACCCCGCCCTCATCGGTGACGCGGAAGAGGGCCTGGGCATGGGCCTGAATGCGCTCGATTTCGGGCCAGGGCAACAGCGCGCCGCCGGGGAGAAGTGCGCCCTCGGGGTTGATGTGAACGCGCGTCTCGCTCAGGCCCAAATCGAGGGAGATATCGATCTCCGCGAGGCCTGCGTCCCGGGCCGCGAGCAGGTCGCGGGTTTGATAAATGGAAAGCAGCCGAAAACTCATCAAAAGGGGATATTCGAGGGGGTCAGTGCTGTGCGGCTTTGACAATCGCCTCCACATTATATCGCATGAAGTCGATGTAGGTCGAGGCGGGGCCGTCTGGGCCGCTGAGGGAGCCGGTGTAGATGGGAATGAGCTCCACGCCCATGTCTTCGGCCACCTGCCGGGCCAATTGCGGATTCACCGTATTTCCTACCAGCACCGCATCCACCCCCAACTGACGAATGGCATCCTCCAACCGGGCCAGCTCCTGCGCAGAGGGTTGGGCCATGGAACTGTATGCGGGGATGATGGCCCCCACTTGCTCGATGCCGTAACGCTGAGCGAAATAGCCGAAGAGTTTGTGATCCGTGACGACATTCAAGGGCAACAGCGGTTCGATCTGGGAATGGATCCAGGCATCCAGGTCTCGGAGCTGCTGGCGATAGGCTTCCGCTCGGGCGTGATACGCATCCGCATGGGCCGGGTCCGCCTCGCTCAACGCCCGCTCGATGTTCTCCGTCCAGATGATGACGTTGTTGGGATCCATCCAGGTGTGAGGATCGTAGCGGTGCTCACCCTCCTCCGGGTGGTCCTCCTTCCCCGCGAAGGCGATGGGGTCCACGCCCTCGGACACAGCCACGATCTTCTCCTCGGAGACCGCGCTTTCGAGGATGGGAAGCAGGGTTTGCTCCAGATCGAAGCCATTGACGAACACGACATCCGCATCGGAGAGTGCGGCGATCTGCTGGGGGCTGGGCTCAAAACTGTGGGGATCGGAGCCCGCGGGGATGAGCGCCGTCAGGCGGATATCCTCGCCCCCGATGTTCTGCACCACGTCCGCAATGATGGAGGTGGTGGCGACGACGTTGAGCTTGCCGTCATCCGCGGGCGCAGCCGCGTCGCCGGGCGAGCAGGCAGAAAAAGTAAAGGCAAGGATTAGGAATAGGAATAAGAGGAGGGATTTTCGGGTCATGGTCGCGGGTGTCGATGATGGAGATGGATGAGATGAGATTTGGAAATGGACTTCACTCTATTGGATGCGGCGAGGTTACACGAGGTCACGGGGAGATTGCAGTCCGCGCGCATCTCCGCGCGCATCTATGACAGCGCGAACGAGGTGCACAAAATGGTCGCGGCTCGCCGCATCCTGCGGGAATATGAAAAAAGCGACGTCGGGCGAGGAGATTGACAAAGCCCAGCGCCGGGCGTATAATGTCTTACAAAATTGGGTTGTGGATCGAAACCCAAACAGACCCAGCATTCGATAACCATCCTGTAAACGAACCGTGCGGCGCTCGTAATCCACCAACAGACGTATTTTCTCCAACGAGTGAGTACGTCTGTTTTTTATGGGCGTCACGCCCCACACCCGAACCTCCATCCAAAACATCATGTCGAAATATGTAGCCGCCATCGACCAAGGCACGACCAGCACCCGTTTCATGATTTTCGACCACGGGGGCAACGTCATCGCTGCTCATCAGCTCGAACATGAACAGATCTACCCCAAACCGGGCTGGGTGGAGCACGATCCCATGGAGATATGGGCCCGCACCCAGGAGGTGATGGCGGGGGCCATGCAGAAGGCGGGCCTCGCCCCAAGCGATCTGGCCGCCATTGGCGTCACCAACCAGCGCGAAACCACAGTCGTGTGGGATAAAAACACGGGCAAGCCCTATGACAACGCCATCGTCTGGCAAGACACTCGCACCGATGCGATCTGCAACGAACTGGCCGCGGATGGCGGGAAGGATCGTTTTCGCGAGAAGGTGGGCCTGCCCCTGGCTACCTACTTCTCCGGCCCCAAAATCAAGTGGATCCTCGATCATGTGGAAGGCGTGCGCGAGGCCGTCGAGCGCGGGGACGCGCTCTTCGGCACCATCGACGCCTGGATCATCTGGAATCTGACGGGCGGCCCCAACCGCGGCGCCCACGTCACCGACGTGACCAACGCCAGCCGCACCATGCTCATGAACCTGGAGACCCTGGACTGGGATGAGGACATGCTGGCGATTATGGGCGTCCCCCCCTCGATGCTGCCCGAGATCCGACCCTCCAGCGACCCCGCCATCTACGGAACATGGCAAGGCGCGCCTGTATGCGGCGACCTAGGGGACCAACAGGCCGCGACCGTGGGCCAGGCCTGCTTCGAGCCGGGCGAGGCCAAAAACACCTACGGCACCGGCTGTTTCATGATCATGAACACAGGCGCGGCGATTGTCCCCAGCAAGAGCGGGCTACTCACCACCTTGTGCTACAAATTCGGCGACGAGCCCGCGGTCTACGCGCTGGAAGGCTCCATCGCCATCGCGGGCGCGCTGGTGCAGTGGCTGCGCGACAACCTCCGCTTCTTCGACTTCTCTCATCACATCGAAGACTATGCCAGGGCCGTGCCCGACAGCGGCGGCATCTACATCGTCCCCGCCTTCTCCGGCCTCTTCGCGCCCTATTGGCAATCCGACGCCCGCGGCGTCATCGTGGGCCTCACCCGCTACATCACCAAGAATCACATCTGCCGCGCGGCCCTCGAATCCACAGCCTACCAGACTCGCGAGGTGCTGGAGGCCATGGAGAGGGACTCGGGCATGAGCCTGAAGGCCCTGAAGGTGGATGGCGGCATGGTCCACAACAACCTGCTCATGCAGTTCCAATCCGACATCCTCAACGTGCCCGTGGTGCGACCCAAAGTAGCGGAAACCACAGCCCTGGGCGCAGCCTACGCCGCGGGCCTGGCCGTGGGCTACTGGCGCAATTTCGACGATCTGCGGGCCAATTGGCAGATCGACGCGACTTGGGAGCCAGCGATGGACGAGGCCACCCGCGAGAAGCTGTTCCAGGGCTGGCTCAAGGCCGTCCAGCGCAGCATGCACTGGCTGGATGGATGACAGTTGAACGCGCAGACGCGCGCCATCGGATGCCGTTATGAAAAAACTTTCTACTGAAATCGTGGTCATCGGCGGCGGGGCGACGGGCGTGGGCGTGGTTTGGGATGCCGCCCTGCGTGGATTCGACGCCATCCTGGTGGAGCGACGGGACCTGTGCCATGGCACATCGGGCCGATTTCATGGGCTGCTGCATAGCGGCGGGCGCTATGTGGTCAAAGATCCCGTCAGCGCGAAGGAATGCATTCACGAAAACCGGATTCTGCGCCGAACCCATGCCCATTGCATCGAGGACACGGGCGGATTCTTTGTCGTTACCCCCGAAGACGAAGGGAGCGACTACCCCGACCGCTTCGTCCAGGGCTGTGCGGCGGCTGGCGTCCCTTGCCAAGAGATCCCCGTCGCCCAGGCGCTGAAGGAGGAGCCGCGGCTGAATCCCCGCATCAGCCGAGTTTTCCGCGTGCCCGACGCCAGCATCGACGGTTTTCTGATGGTGCATGCCACGGTGCAAGCCGCTCGAGAAGCAGGCGCTCGCATCTTCACCTATCATGAGGTGACCGACCTTCTGATCACCGGCAGCGAGGGCGACCGGCGGGTGACGGGCGTGAGCGTGCGAGACCTCGTGCATGGCGAGGATATCGCCATCCAGGCCGACATGGTGATCAACGCGGCTGGGGCTTGGTCGGGCAAGATCGCGGCCATGGCGGGCGCGCGGGTCGATATCGTGCCTGGCAAGGGCATTATGATCGCGACCGCGCATCGCATCGTCAACAGCGTGATCAATCGCTGTAAGTGGCCCTCCGACGGCGATATCCTCGTCCCGGCGCACACCGTCTCCATCATCGGCACCACCGATACGCCCGTGGCCGATCCCGAAGACCTGCGCATCGAGGAATGGGAGATCCGCAAGATGCTGGAGGAGGGGGAGAAGCTGGCGCCTGGATTCAAGAAGACGCGCATCATGCGGGTGTGGGCGGGGGTGCGGCCCCTCTATAAGGAAACCCATGTGACCGATGACCGGGACATCAGCCGCAAGTTCACCCTGCTGGACCACCAAACCCGAGATGGCGTGGCCGGGCTCATCACCATTACCGGGGGCAAGCTCACCACCTTCCGTTTGATGGCAGAGAAGGCGGTGGATCGGGCCGCGGCCTATCTGGGAGCGCGCAGGCCCTGCGCCACCGCCACGACGCCCGTCCCCGGCGCGCGGCATGGGTATTACTGGCTGGGCCATCGCTTGAAAGAGGTGGAGGAGGGAGGCTTGCAGAATCAGCTCATCTGCGAATGTGAACTGGTCACTCGCGGCATGCTGGAAAACGCGGCCCGACGCAATCCAACCATCGGCCTGGACGACCTGCGCCGGGATGTGCGTTTGGGGATGGGGCCCTGTCAGGGCGGTTTCTGCACCTATCGGGCCGTGGGCGTCATCCACGAACTGAACCTGGGCCATGCAGTCACATCCGATATCGAGGTCTCAGATTGGAAAGTCGCCGATCTACACTCGCCCGCGAGCAATCCATCAGACGAGGGCGTGATCGCGGGCGAGACTGGAAACCGCGGCAATGCCCTCTATAACCCCAACCTGCTGCTGCGAGATTTCCTGCAAGAGCGGTGGAGGGGCGTGGTTCCCATCGTTTGGGGCCAGCAACTCAAGCAGGAGCAGCTCGACCGGCTGATTTATCTGGACATCATGAACGGGGATCACCTGCCCGACGCCGGGCTGAAAAGCCCCCTGAGCGATTTCTATCACAAGGACATGACGCCCAACGACCACCTGGAGGAGGCCCATGACTGACGTGTTGGTCATCGGCGCGGGCCTCTCCGGCCTGGTGGCGGCCATCGCCGCGGCCCAACGGGGTGCGCGCACCCGCATCGTGGCCACAGGCATGGGGGCCATGCACTGGACGCCGGGAACCATTGGCGCGTTAGGCTATCTTCCAGGCGGACAAAAGCTGGTCAAACGCCCTTTCGAAGCGATGGACGCGCTGGCCCAGGCCCGACCCCGCCATCCCTACACCCTGCTGGAGGCCGACGCCCTGCGCAAGAGCCTAGAGACCTTCGCCGAGCTGGCGGCGTCGCTGGGCCTGCCCTATCTCGGCGCAGAGGATGGCGGCAACCTGCTCCTGCCATCGCCCGTGGGCGCGCCCCGGCCCGTTTTTCTGGCTCCCGATGGGCAGGTGGAGGGCCACATGGGGCGCCCCGAACCCTACCTCATCGTCGGCTTTCAGGCGCTGCGCGATTTCTACCCCACTCTCATCGCCGAGAATCTGATCAAACTCGGCTTCCAGGCCCGAGCCGAATTTCTGCCTATCGAGATCATCACCCAACGCCGGGATTTCACTACCGTGCATCTGGCCCAGGCGCTGGATGACGACGCCGCCGCGGCACGCCTGGCCGACGCCCTGAAGAGGATCATCAGGCCGGGCGAGCGGGTGGGCCTGCCCGCAATCCTGGGCATGAAACGCCATGCCTACACCCTGGCGACGCTGCGCGGGGCGCTGGATGCGCCCATTTTCGAGATTCCCACCCTACCCCCCAGCGCGCCCGGCATCCGCCTGATCTCGGCATTGCGCGAGTACTTCGAGCGAACGTTGCACGGACGCATGGATTTGGGCCTCACCGTCACCGATTTCGCGGTCCAAGATGGCGCGATCGCGTGGGTGTCCTCGCAGGCCAGCGCCCGTCCGGTCAAACATCGGGCGGAACGCTTTCTGCTGGCCACGGGCGGCATCCTGGGGGGCGGCTTCGACAGCGACTTCACCGGCCGCGTGCAGGAAGTCATCTTCGACCTGCCTGTAGACGCGCCCCAAAAGCGCAGGGACTGGTTCCATCCCGACTTCCTCGCGCCCGATGGGCATCCCCTCTTCCGGGGCGGCCTGCGGGTGGCAGCGGATTTCCGGCCAGTGGACCGGGATGGCAGAGCGGTTTTCAAGAATCTCTGGGCGGCGGGCAATCTATTCGCGGATGCCGACCCCATCGCCGAACGCAGCATGGAGGGCGTGGCCATCGCTACGGCCCACGCGGCGGTGAACAAGCTGTTGGAGGCATAATCCATGATGATTGATTCCTGGCTTCCTCCCGAAACCACGCTGGACCAGTGCATCAAGTGCAACATCTGCGTCAGCTATTGCCCGGTCTCCGAGGTGACGGACCGCTTTCCTGGCCCGAAATATGCGGGCCCGCAGGCCCAGCGATTCCGCATGGCGGATCAGCCCTCGCCCGATCTCTCGGTGGATTACTGCTCCGGCTGCCGGGTCTGCAACGAAGTTTGCCCCAATGACGTCAACATCATGGAGATGAACGCCCGGGCTCGGGCCGCGCTGGCAGCCGAAAAGGGCATCCCTCTGCGCAACCGCTTGCTGGGCCGCAACGAGCTCCTGGGCAAAGTGGGGAGCTACGCTCCGAACCTGGCCAACTTCGCGCTGCACAATCCCCTCAGCCGCATCGCCGCCGACGCCATCCTCGGCATCGCCAAAGAAGCCCCCTTGCCCCGGTGGAGCGTCACAGGAACCTTTGGGGATTGGTGGGAGGAACACTACCCCCGCCGTCTCATCTCCGACAAAAAGGTCGTCTACTTCCACGGCTGCGCCACCATGTATTACGAACCCTTCATCGGCGTCGCCGCGGTGCTGGTGCTGGAGCACATGGGATACGAAGTCATCGTCCCGCCGCAGAACTGCTGCGGGCTGCCCATGCTCAGCAATGGCGAATTCAAGGCCGCGAGCAAGCTCTATGATAACAATCTGCGCAAGCTTGGACCCCTGGCCGCGGCAGGTTACGACATCGTGGGCGCCAGCACGAGCTGCACCCTGACCCTGAAGGAGGAGGCCCCCCATCTACTGGATCGGCATGGCGAGGCGGAGCAGACCCTCACCCACGCGGTGTGGGACATCTTCGAGTGGATTCGAGAGCGTCTGGATGAGCTCCCCAGGGATTTCGTGGCGATGGAGATGGTCATCCCCTATCATCCGCCCTGTCAATATCGGGCGCACCGGGCGGGACGGCCCGCCATGGATGTGCTGGAGATGATTCCGGGCGTGGAGGTGCACGAGAGCCACGCCCGCTGCTGCGGCATCGCTGGCACCTACGGCTACAAGAAGGAGAAATATGACATCGCCATGAAGGTGGGGCAGGAGCTATTCACCTTCATCCTGGAGGAAGAGGAGCGCCATCACACCGAGTTCAACGCCTGCGATTCCGAGACCTGCCGCTGGCAGATCGAGCATGGCTCGGGCCAGGACAGCCGTCATCCCATCGAAATCCTGGCCGCAGCCTATGGGTTGTATGATCTGAACGCGCGCAAACCGATGGCGTCGCCCGCGCGGCATGAACGATGGACGGAAGTCAATACCGCAGGCGGGGCGTAAGCTCGATGGGCTCGCCCAGGGGCCGCCCGTTGGGGTCCAGCAATTGCAGCGATAGGCGGTGCTCGCGCCCCGTAGCCAATTCGGGCGGCAGAACCACGGCGTGTTCGCCCCGCCAGGGCAGGTCCGGCTGCCACTGACTGGTGGGATACTCCGGCCCGGCCAGGTGGAACCGCCCCAACGGCACGTCATCCAAACGGAACTCAAAGCGATAATCCCCCTCGGGCGGCTGCAACGCCTGCCAAAAGGTGGTGAGGTGGAGGATGTCGCCCGGTTGCAGGGGCGTATCGGGCGCGTGGGCGAAGCCCTGCTTGTAGCGGTTGTGTCCCAGAAAACGGAAGGGCGCGCGAATCCCTTCCGCGGGGTAGCGGATGGAGAGAATGGCCAGGGGCGGCGCTTGCGCGGGCGGAACGAGGGTCACATCCCCCAGCACGAGGCAATCCCCCTGCGCGCCCTCACCCGAAACAAGCAGTCGCGCGCCCGTAGCCGCATCGTACACCGCCAGAATGAGAGGATAATGGCCCGGCGGCGTGGCCAGGGGGATGGCCAGCCCGTAGCCGTCGGGGATGGTCTCGCCCGGACGCCAGGAGGTGGTGGGGTGCGCGCCGCCGTTGGGCTCGCTGTCCACCTGAGCCATCACCTGATTGGCCGGGTCCAGCAGTTGCAGGGTGATCTTGTAGCGCGTCTCCAGGGGCGCGGTCGCCAACCAGGCCAGCCGCACCCGGGCGATATCCCCTGGCTGCAAGGGATCGCGGCTGTAGCCTGCGGCCTCCAGAAGAATACGCTCGCCAAACCGCACAGGCTGCTCGAAGGGAACGAGATCGGGCGGGGGCGCGGCGCTATATGCCACAAAGCGCAGCCGCCCCACCCACGCATCCCAGGCCTTGAACGCGTGCTGGCCCAAATAGCTTTCGATGAACCCCTCCGGATCGGCCTGCTCTGTGGCCCAATAGATGGCGAAAATGCGATGGGACCGGGCCAGAATGGCTTGCAATGCCGCTTCCGTGCGGGCTTGGTTCATGGGGCGGGAATCGGGCAGGGGATAGAGGGCCGCGGGGCCGTGATCATATCGGTTRAAGACGTCGATCTGGCCCGGCGCCACCAGGATGACCGCGTCGTCGGGCCCGGCCACGGCCTTGATGTACGCGGCGATGCCKCGATAATCGTCCCGCGCCACCGCCGGATCATGGTAGTARGYGTTGAGGGAAGGCAGCGCGGGCAGGGCCAGCAGGAGGAAGAGGATGGACGTCAGGGCATAGGCGCGGATCGCGGCGCCATCGCGATGTTCGCCCCGCATGAACCCGCGAGATCGACGCCATGAAGCCATGCCCACCCCGTCCAGGCCCAGGGCCAGTAGCAACAGATACGCGGGCAGCGCCAGAATCAGAAATTTGAAGAAGGCGGGGGTGAACGCGCCCGAGATCAGCATGGCCGCCATGGGCAGCAGCAGCCACAGCACGGGCAGCGCCAGCCGCCCCCAGGTCAAACCCTTGTGACGCCACTGCCATCCCAGGCCCCAACCGATGATAGCGACCGCAAACAATGCCGTCGCTATCTGCGCCAGGGGATGGATGGGGCAGGGGATGGGACCGCAGGTGAAAAGCTGAAACGCGGCGACCAGGGCCTGAACACCGTTGAGGGCGACCTCGGGCCGGGGCCACACCGCGAGCTGATGCAAGGCCGTGGGCAGCCAGGGCAGGAACAGCAGTGCGGCCAGCCCTTGTAGCCCGCCCCAATACAGCGCGTACATCCCCTTACGCTTCCTATCCCCCGCCGTCAGCGCCAACCAGATGAGGAAGGCGATGTTGAGGGTGATGAGGTGGATGGGAAACGCGTAGTGGGTGTAAAGCCCCAACGTCACGAAAACTAGATAGACCAGGGATGCGACCCGAGGCGGGCCGGGCGTCCATCGGGGCGCCTCGGTCACCCAGTGCCAAAAAGCCCACACGCTGAACACGCCCGTCAGCGCCAAAAGCTGATACATGCGGGATTCCTGGCTGTAATAGATGAGGAAGGGATTGAGCGCGGCCAGCAGCGCGGCCAACAGGCCCGTGCGCCTGTTCTTCAGCATCGCGCCCGCCAGATACACGCCCAGCGCCACAACCACGCCCAGCACAGCAGAAAGGCTGCGCGCGCCCTTTTCATCCAACCCAAAGACTCTCCCCCACGCCTTGAGTAGCAGATAATAAGCCGGGGGATGGATGTCCGCGGCCGCGGCCGCCACGATCTCCCCCGCCGATTTCTCGGCCAGCGCCACCGAATTCCCCTCATCCGCCCAAAAGCTCTGGCCGTCCAGCCGATAGAAACGCAACGCCGCGGCCAGCAGCAATATCGACAGCAGGAGCAAGAGAGGGAATACGCGCTTCATGAATCGCTATTATCGAGCCGCGAGGCGTTTTGCGCAAATCTTTGGAGAGAACCCACGCCGTTTTTGCCACGATGGGAAGGCCGTATGTAAAATAGCGGTTAGCTTTCCATTCACCTCATCCCATCCCCTCATCATCTCCTTCCAAATCGTATGCAATTCTCGAAACTCGGACAGAAATTCACCGCCCATTCGGGCATCATGCAGCTCATGGCCGACCTGGGAGAGGCCCTGAATAGTGACGAGCCCGTGATTATGCTGGGCGGCGGCAACCCCGCCAAGATCCCCCAGGTGCAACAGGTGCTGCGCCAACGCACGTACGACATCCTGCTGGACGAAGCCCGCTTCGACAGCATCATCGGCGATTACGCCCCCCCTGAAGGCCATCTCGCCTTTCGCCAGGCCATGGCCGAGCTCCTGCGCCGGGAGTTCGGCTGGCGGGTGGGGCCCGAGAACATCGCGCTCACCAACGGCAGCCAGACCGCGTTCTTCTATTTGTTCAACCTGTTCGGCGGCGAAGCGCCCGACGGCTCCTTCCGCCGTATCCTACTCCCCCTCACGCCCGAATACATCGGCTATGCAGACGCGGGCATCGCCGACGACCTCTTCCTCTCCGCCAAACCCAGCATCGAGTATCTGGATGACGTGCTCTACAAATACCACGTCGATTTCGCGCGTCTGGAGGTGAGCGACGACATCGCGGCCATCTGCGTCTCCCGCCCAACCAATCCCACGGGCAACGTCCTCACCGACGAGGAGATGGCCCATCTCGCCCAGATCGCGCGCGAGCGCGACATCCCCCTCATCATCGACGGCGCATACGGCACGCCCTTCCCCAACATCATCTTCACCCAGGTCCAGCCCCTGTGGGATGACCATATCGCGCTCTTGCTGAGCCTGTCCAAGCTGGGCATGCCGGGCGCGCGCACGGGCATCGTCGTGGCCAATGAGACCATCATCTCCGCCATCGCCAGCATGAACGCCATCGCCAGCCTGGCCCCCGGCAACATCGGCGCGGGCATCGCGCTGGACATGGCCCGGACGGGGGAGCTCATCCAGCTGGGCCAGGAGGTGGTCGGGCCGTTCTATCGGGCCAAGGCGCAAAAGGCCCTGGCCTGGTTTGCGGAGGCCATGGGCGACACCCCTTATCGCATTCACAAGCCCGAAGGCGCGTTCTTCCTGTGGGTGTGGTTCCCCGACCTGCCCATCACCAGCGCCGAACT
>DUEQ01000508.1 GCA_011192085.1 Caldilineae bacterium | reverse complement strand
ATTTTTTCCTAAAATAATTCCAATACAATCCATTGTCACAAGCGGTCCTCAATCAAGGCGAATCACCACCCCCGTCCACAGGAGTAGACGCATGTCAGAAAAAATCATCCCCAAGACCATGGGCCAGCAGTTTGGCCGCCGTTCCTGGGCCGAGCCCTGGAAGATCAAGATGGTGGAGCCCATCCGCCAGTTGCCCCGCGAGGCCCGCGAGCGGGCCATGGCCGAGGCGGGATACAACACCTTCCTCCTCCGCTCCGAGGATGTCTACATCGACCTCCTCACTGACAGCGGCACCAGCGCCATGAGCGACCGCCAGTGGGCGGGCCTGATGCTGGGCGACGAGGCTTACGCGGGCAGTCGCAATTTCTACCGCCTGGTGGAGACCATTCAGACCTATTACGGCTACAAGTATGTGGTCCCCACCCATCAGGGCCGGGGCGCGGAGCATCTCATCAGCCAGGCGCTCATTCAACCGGGCGACGTCATTCCCGGCAATATGTATTTCACCACCACCCGGCTGCATCAGGAGTTGGCGGGCGGGACCTTCGTGGATGTGATCATCGACGAGGCCCACGATCCCGTCAGTCTTCACCCCTTCAAGGGCGACATCGACCTGGACAAGCTCCAGGCCCTCATCGACCGGGCGGGCCCGGACCGCATCCCCTACATCAGCGTGGCCGGAACCGTGAACATGGCTGGGGGGCAACCCATCAGCATGGGCAACATCAAGGCGGTGAAGGCCCTGGCCGAGAAATATGGCATCCGGGTCTATCTGGACGCCACCCGCATGATGGAGAATGCGTTCTTCATCCAGGAGCGGGAGCCCGGTTATCAGGATAAGCGCGTGGCCGAGATTCTCAAGGAGTTTTGCAGCTACACCGACGGCGCGTGGATGTCGGCCAAGAAGGACAATCTGGTGAACATCGGCGGCTGGCTGGCCACCAACGACGAGGATGTCTTTGAGAAGACCCGCAACATGGTAGTCGTGTACGAGGGACTGCACACCTACGGAGGCATGTCGGGCCGCGACATGGAGGCCCTGGCCATCGGCATCACCGAAGCGGTGCAGGATGATTATGTGCGGGCCCGGGTGGGCCAGGTGCGCTATCTGGGGGAGCTCCTCATCGATTGGGGCATCCCCATCGTCCAACCCGTGGGCGGCCACGCTATCTTCCTGGACGCCAAGCGCTTCTACCCCCACATCCCGCAGCATGAATTCCCGGCTCAAACCCTGGCCGCGGATATCTACATCGATTCGGGCGTGCGCAGCATGGAGCGGGGCGTCGTCAGCGCGGGCCGCGACCCCGAAACGGGCGACCATCGCTATCCCAAGCTGGAGCTGGTGCGTCTGACCATCCCCCGGCGGGTGTACACCCAGGCCCATATGGATGTGGTGGCTGAATCGGTCAAAACGGTGTGGGACCAGCGTGCGAGCGCTCGGGGCTTGAAGATGGTCTACGAGCCCAAGTATCTGCGGTTTTTCCAGGCCCGGTTTGATAGAGTGTAATCCATGTGCGACGCACCTACGCCAGAGAAGCGAGGGTGGCGGCTCTCCTTACTGAAGTCGTTGTTCTATCACGCGGCCGCTGCCATGAGATAGGTGCGTCGCACGTTGCTACTTTCCCAACGCCCGAATGGCCTCATCCAACGGCTGTTCGGGCGTGCTGTTTTGGGCGAGGATCCTTTTCATGAACGGGCTGCGTTGGGGGATGGTTTGCGCCAGATAGCCGATGGGCTCGCCCAGAGCCTCCGCGGTCCGTTGTTGCCACGCGGCGACGATGGCGGAGTCGCATGCCGCCAGAAACGCGCTCAGAAGGAGAAGCAGGAGCAGGATCGATATGCGTTTCATGGCGGTGGGCGTGGTCATTCCACGGTCACGCTTTTGGCCAGATTGCGGGGCTGGTCCACGTCGGCCCCGCGCCACACCGCGATGTGGTAGGCGAAGAGCTGGAGGGGGACCACCGTGAGGATGGGGAGGAGCCAGGGCGAGGCTTCGGGCACGATGATGAGGTCGTCCGCTTTGTCTACGATGACGTGGTCGTCCGGGTTGATCACCGCAATGACTTTGCCCCGCCGGGCCTTGACCTGCTCCACCTGGCTGACCATCTTCTCGTAGACGCCGTCGCGCGGGGCGATGGCCACGGTGGGCATGTTTTCGTCGATGAGGGCGATGGGACCATGTTTCATCTCGCCCGCGGGATAGCCTTCGGCATGGATGTAGCTGATCTCTTTGAGCTTGAGCGCGCCCTCCAGGGCGATGGGGTATTGCAGACCCCGGCCCAGGTAGAGGAAATCCTCGTAATTGGCGTAGGCGATGCCCAGTTTGCGGATGTCCTCGTCCATGGCCAGCACGTCCCCCAGCTTCTGCGGCAGCAGGGCCAGCTCATGGGCCAGCTCCAGGGATGCGGCCTGGTCGAGCAGGCCCCGCTGTTGGGCCAGGAACATGGCCAGGAGGAGTTGATCCACCACGGAAGCGGTAAAGGCTTTCGTGCTGGCCACGCCGATCTCAGGTCCGGCCTGCATGTAGATGACGCCGTCGGCCACGCGCGCGGCCTGCGACCCCACCGCGTTCACAATCGAGAGCAGGAATGCGCGATGGCGGCGGGCCTCCTCCATCGCGGCCAGGGTGTCCACCGTTTCGCCCGATTGGGTGATGGCGATGAACAGCGCGTTTTCGTTCAGGATGGGCTCCCGATAGCGGTATTCGGAGCCGTAATCCACCTCGACGGGCAGGCGGGCCAGGCGTTCGATGTAGAATTTGCCCATGAGGCCCGAGTAGTAAGAGGTGCCGCAGGCGACGATGGTCACCTTATCGATGCGCTGGACCACGTCGGGCGTGAGATTGGCCTCGGGCAGGGTCACGTCGCCCGTGACGAAATCGATGCGCCCGCGGATGGTGTCGGTGAGCGCGTTGGGCTGCTCGAAGATCTCCTTCTGCATAAAGTGGCGATAGGGCCCCTTGGCCGCGGAGATGGGATCCCAGGGGATGGTGATGATCTCTTTGTGGGGGATGGGATCCCCATCCAGCGCGCTGAAGACCGCGCCCTCGCGGGTGACCACGACCATCTCCTGGTTCTCCAGGAAGGACATGCGGCGGGTGTGTTCGAGGATGGCGGGGATGTCGGAGGCCAGGAACATCTCGCCTTCGCCGTGCCCCACGACCACCGCGCCCGCGTTGCCCAGCCGAGCGGCAATGAGCCTATCCGGTTCGTAACTACTGAGGACGACCACCGCGGAGGGGCCTTGCAGCAGGCGCAGGGCCCGCCGCACCGCCTCCTCCAGGTCTTCGCTCTGGGTGAATTCGCGATGAATGAGCTGGACGATGACCTCGGTGTCGGTGTCCGAAGCGAATTCATAGCCCTGGGCCATGAGCTCCTCCCGCAGGGGGAGGAAGTTCTCCACGATGCCGTTCTGTACGACGACAATGCGCCCATCTTTGGCCCGGTGGGGATGGGCGTTGGCGGGCGTGGGCGGGCCGTGGGTGGCCCAACGGGTGTGCCCGATGCCGATATGCCCCTTGACGGAGGCTTCGGCCACGCGCTGACGCAGGTTGCTGAGCTTGCCCGCGTCGCGACGGATTTCGATCCCGTTCTGATGGTTGATGATGGCCAGGCCCGCGGAATCGTAGCCGCGATATTCCAGCCGTTGCAGCCCGTCGAGGATGATGGGGGTCGCGTCTCGCGGGCCGATGTATCCAACAATGCCGCACATGGGGATGTCTCCTGTGAAAGATGCTGTTGCGCCGTTGGTGCAGGTTGCGCAGCGACAGGGKCGGCAAGCGTGAARCGTGAGGKCGTTAYGGATCACGTGTCACGCATGACGCATTCGGCCGATCGCGCCGACATGGCTGGTTTGAATACAGATCCAGTCATGCCAGCGCGCGGTCGAACATCCGCTTGCCGCTGGTTTCATGCCACGCCTCGGGCCTTGTCCCGCGGTCGCCCGGGGGCTTTCGGTCGAGGCTGCCATTGTTCCCATGACGTCCGGTGGTGGCTGCACCGGGAAGGCATCCGCCGATCTCTCGATTTTCCCGCTGGCCCAAGCCAGGGTTAGGCCGCCCTTGCGGACGACAACCTTCTCCTCGTCAACTGCGCCGCCCCGTGCAGGCGCAGTCCAGGCGCTGCGTCATGGTTGGGAGGGGGATGTGGGTGGGCGTTCCATCATGTCATGGGCCGATCTCCTGAAAAGTAAGGGGGCGATGGATGACAGAGGATGGCAAAACGTGAACGCTGTCGCTCATGATCCATCCATTGACGTGACGAGATTATAGAGGAAATCCGCGAGGAAGACAAACATCATGACCATGGGGGCGCCTCAAATGGGGACACACATTTTTGCCCCCTCCCCGACCCTTTTCCATAATTCGGTGACGCATGAAAACCTCGTCGTATGAGGTGCGTCGCACTTCGGCAAGAGCGATGCGCCTGTTTCGCGCCGGCTCAATGAATACAGGGGCCAAAGGGACGCCGCGGTGTTGACATGAGCGCGAGGATCCTTTACTATGCTCCTGCCCCCAACCCGCCACTCTCCCTTTGGATCCCGCCATGAACGCCATCAACCGCATCATTACGTTTTTCATCTTCCTGTTCGCTTTTGTCCTGCTGATCTTCCTGGCCGTTGCGCCCTTCGACGCGTTGGCCTGGATGCAATCCCAGATCGCGGCTTTGACCCACTGGTCTTCGGGCTACCAGCACAGCAAGCCCCTGATCTTCACCCTGGGACGCGTCGCTTTGGGAGCCGTCGCGTTTCTCGTGATCATCCCCCTGATGCTGGCGGAGATCCCGCGCGGGAGGAGGGAGAAATCGGTCAGGGTGCGCACCGAACACGGCCACGTGCAGGTGACCGCGGACAGCATCGCCAAGCGCCTGGCCTGGCATCTGGACCAGTTGGCCGATGTGATTACCGTCACGCCTGAGATCGCCCCACGCGGGGACAAAGTCAACGTGACGCTGGATGTTGAGACCTCGCCCGAGATCGATGTGCCCATGAAGACCGAGGAGATCATGCTGGTGACGCGCGACATCATCGAGAAAGACATGGGTTTGAAGTTGGGCCGGCTCCATATCAATATCCGTCACGCCCCCTATCCCCAGGGGTTGTAGCTATGCCCACGCCCGATTACGAGCATCTGGCCCGCTTGTTGGAGAGCCTGCTGTTCGTGGCGGGTGAGCCCGCGCCCATCGAGCGGTTGGCCGCGGCTTTGGAGCATTCTGAGGAGGAGGTCGAACTCGCGTTGGCGCTGCTGGCCGAACGCCTTCGCGATCGAGGCATCCGCTTGCAGCGGCATCTGGATAAGGTGCAACTGGTGACCATGCCAGAGGCCGCGGACGCGGTCGAGGTTTATCTGGGCCTGGACCTGACCACGAATCTCTCCCGAGCCGCTTTGGAGACTCTGGCCATCATCGCCTATCGCCAACCCATCACCCGGCCGCAGATCGAGGCCATCCGCGGGGTGAGCAGCGACGGCGTCATCCGCACCCTGTTACACCGGGGGCTCGTGCAGGAGGTGGGGCGATTGGATACAGCTGGCAGGCCCGTGCTGTTCGGCACGACGCCCGATTTCCTAAACTATTTCGGCATCAGCAGCCTGGATGCGCTGCCCCCGCTAGAGGATGAGGACATGGACGCGCTCACCGAACGCATCGAGATGAAGGAAAGCGACTCCGACGCCTGATCTCTCGCCCCTGGACTCCTCTCATGTCACTTCTTGGCCCCCTCGCCGCGCTGGGCACATCTGTCTTCTGGTCCTTCACTTCGACCTTTTTCACGCTGGCCGGGCGGAGGGTGGGTTCGATGGCAGTCAACCGCGTCCGCCTGGTCCTGGCCGTCATCTTCCTCATGCTCACCCACTGGGCGAGGAGATAGGGCGGAAGCGCGCTGAGAGGAAAACGCCCATGATCTACTCCCATCATGTTATAATGACCCAGGAGTAACGATTCAGGTCTTCCACCGCGATCTCTGACGTCATCCCACATGATGGGCGTGTCGTTCGACGAAACGCCCAAAAGTTCTGCCAGTCATCCATCGCCCATCGTGCCATCACTCCCATGTCCCCCCACGCGAACCAGACCAAACGTCTGGGCCTTGTGCTCAGCGGCGGCGCCACCTTCGGCCTCGCCCACATCGGCGTGCTGCAAGTGCTGGAAGAGGCGGGCGTGCGTATCGATGCGGTGGGCGGGACCAGCGTGGGCGCGCTGGTGGGCGCAGCCGTGGCCGCGGGCAAATCGGTGCGGGAGATCACCCAGGTGGCTTACCGCATCAACTGGCTCCATCTCGCCCGGCCCATGCCCCACCGCTACGGCTTCATTTCCTTCCGAAAGCTGGAATGGTTCCTGAAGACTTGGTTGGGGGATGTGGACTTCGAGGAGCTGGAGCTGCCTTTCATCTGCGTGGGCACAGACGTCTTGACGGGGGAGGCCCGCATCTTTCGCACGGGCAAGGTGGCCCAAGCGGTGCGCATCAGCGCCAGCGTGCCCCCCATCGTCATCCCCGCCAGGGTGGACGGGCGGTATTATGTGGATGGCGGATTCTCCAACAACCTGCCCATCGGACCGGTTCAGGACATGAACGTGGACGCGATCCTGGCCGTCAATCTCTTTGGCCAGGCCTCGCGCATGCCTCCCAATTACTTCGCCTACGCCCAACTTATCCTGGGGCACATGCTCACCCGCACAGCGGGAGACCCCCATCGGGCGACGGTGCTGGTGATCCCCAATCTGGCGGAGAACCTGGCCGCCCGCTTCCACCGCACCTACATCCAAGTGGGGCGGGACGCCATGAAATCGAAACTGCCTGAACTTTTGCAGGCGTTAAGATGATAGAAATCGGGCTAGCCCCCTTTCGATAGCGCATGGGCGTGGTTTTTGGTACAATACAATTGTTCTGAACGCCTCCAAACGATGATCGAAGTTCTCTACGCCAGTCATCTTACGCCTCCCGCGCCCATCCTAACTATTTCTATCCAGACCCTGGGGGGTGGCCCCAAA
The DNA here is from genome assembly GCA_011192085.1 of Caldilineae bacterium. Taxonomy (GTDB): domain Bacteria; phylum Chloroflexota; class Anaerolineae; order J102; family J102; genus M2005. The sequence continues at coordinate 7,148 of DUEQ01000508.1, read as the reverse complement.
ATCGAGACCTCCGCCCTGGAGGATACCGGTGCTGACGCCACGATAGTCTCCTGGCCCTTGCTGCGGGAAATCTCAGCACAGCCCTCTTTTTCCTCGACATTACGAAGCCCTTGGGGAGAAGCGCGAAACGTTTTGCTCTATCTGATCGATATCCGCATTGGCGCAATCCTCTTGCCTGGCCTATACGCCGTGGGCGATGCATTGGGGAAAGAGGTCATTTTGGGGCGCGATGCTCTCAACCGACTTGAATGGCTTCTGGATGGCCCGGCGTAAAAACTGCACGTGCTGAACCCATGAAAACGTTGCTCATCACGGGTGTGCATGGCGTCTTGGGGAGGGCCGCGGCCCGGCAGGCGGTCGCGTCGGGCTGGCGCGTCATCGGCGTGGACCAGAAGCCCGCAGCCCGTCCCCTCGCGGACGTGGAATGCGTCCAGGCCGACATCCGCAATCCCCTGCTTTCCCGACTGCTGAAAGCGGAAGGCGTAGACGCTATCTTCCATGGCGCCTTCCGCTGGCGGATCCGACTCAGGCCCGATATTTTCGAGAACAATGTGGTGGGCGCCGTGAAACTGCTGGAGGCCGCAGCCGAAGCCGGGGTTCAGAGAATCATCATGCCATCCAGCGCGTTCGTCTATGGCGCACATCCCCTACACCCGCCCCTCATCCCCGAAGGCGCGCCCTTCCGCGGCCCCTCCAGCTATGGCTACATCCGCGATCTGCGGGATATCGAGACCTTCTTGAAGGGCTTTCGTCAACAGCACCCGGAGATGACCATCACCGTACTGCGATTCGCCAACCTGTTGGGCCGCGGTTACGCCTCTCCCCTGGCCCGCCACCTCAGCCTCCCCCTGGTCCCCGTTGTCCTGGGCGCCAACCCGTTGATCTCGGCGCTCCACGTCGACGATGGGGCGCGAGCGGTGATCCAGGCTTTGGAAGCGGGGCGGGGCGGGGTCTACAACGTGGCTGCGCAACCGCCCCTGCCTCTGCTCACCATCATCGAGCAGGTGGGGCGTCAAGCCCTTCCCCTGCCCGAATCGGTCCTCCACGCGGGCCTGGAATGGGCCGCGACCCTTTCGAAAAAACAGATCATCCGTCCGCCCCTGCCCTGGGATTATTTGCGTCACTCCTGGGCCCTCTCCACGCGCGCCATCCGCGACGCCTGGGGATTCACGCCTGCATACGACGCGGAAGCCGTCCTGCGCGAATTCGCCCGCGAACAGCCAGCCGCGCCCGACATCCTCACTCCCCTGCACCGAGCCATCGCCGCGGGAAAGAACGCCCTGCGCGCGTTCACCTCGTCCCCTTCCTGAAACCAAACTCGCGTCGCGAGCATCTAAACTCACAATGCATTGAAAGCAGGACCATTTACGCAGACGATAGACCGCCGATCCGCTCATCCCCCCATATCCCTTCCCATGCCATTTTATCCTGATTCCCAAACCCTGAGAACCGTCATGACGACGTTATTCGACCGCCTGAACGACAGGCCCGGCGCGGCCGACGACTTCGTCAAAAACCGGATGATGGTCAGCCTTTACATCGACAACCCCAAAGTCTTCCTGGGCGTCGATGGCCGCCAAAAGCCCGTCAAAATCAATTTCTCGCCCGACGGCGTGAAGCCCGACCTGGCCATTCGGCTGGACGCGGATCTCCTTCACGGCATCCTCCTGGGCACAGTGCGCCTGCGCGACGCCTACTTTGGCGGCCAGATCAAAACCAAAGGGTCCATTTTCAAAGCCATGAAGTTGGCCGACCTCTTCCGCCAGGCGGAAAAACTCTATCCCGATGTATTGAAAGACCAGGGGCTGCTTTGAAAACAGGTAAAAAGTGAAAAGTAAAAAAGCGAGGTCGTTGCGAAGCGGCCAACTGTGCACCGTGAACGAGTTCAGGCTGCCCGCCACACCCCCTCCACCAGCTCCACCTCCATGTCCAACGCCTGGCTGAGCACATCGAGATTGCGCTCGGCCTCCCACAGCTCGATGGCGGCATTGCCCGCGGCCAGAGCCTCGATCTGCATCCAACCCTGCTCCACATCCACATGACACCGCAGGTCCCGAATGACCTGCCGCCGGCCCCGCTCCAGATACTCGGCCAGACGGATCATACCGCAGAGAATGGGCAATGCCCGCACATCCTCCTCCGACAACAACAAAGCCATTTCCCGAGGCTTGGGTTTGCCTTTGCTACGATGATAGCGGGCAATGAGCGCGATGAGCGCCAGCTCCCGGGGGCTGTAACCATAAAGGGTGTAGTTCAGGATGATATAGTAGGAATGGCGGTGATGGTAGGGATAATTGATGATGGCCCCGATATCGTGCAGGATGCCCGCGGCCCAGAGCAGCTCGCGGTATGACGCATCCAGGCCATGCACTCCCTGAAGATCATCAAACATGCGGGTGGCGAGAAAAGCCACATGGTGGCTGTGCGCGTCGTCGAAGCCGAAAATGCGGGCCAGGCTGAGGATGCTGAACCGACGCAGATCGGGAAGCAGGGGATGGGGCAGATGGGAGAGGAAATGCTCGAAAAAGAGCCCTTCGCGCAGCCCCGGACGGCTAATGATGAGCTCGTCGAAGCCGCTGTGTTGGAGCAGCATGTCATAGGCGATGGCTGCGGCGGGCATGATGTCGGCCCGGTCAGCGCGCAAGCCCTGCACATGCCGCCGTTTCTTCAGAGGATAACGCCAGAGCTCATCGGCCAGCGCGGCCACATCGGCCGCGGCAAACCGATAGCCGTGGATGCTGTYYAGAGGATAGCGCTTGCGCTCCTGGTCGATCTTGCCCAGATTGCGGATGGCCCCGCCGATGGYCACCAGGGTGTGGCYCGGTTGCGCCTGAAACCACGACACCTGGGCCACCTGCTCGGCGATGAAGGCCCGGAGGGAMGCTACCTGTTCAGGAGCGATGCGATCGGGACTGAGAAAGAGCTCGGTGAGMCGCAACGCGCCCAGRGGCAGGCTGANNCNGCNNNTGCGATCAGGAAGRCCGCCCTTCACTTCGGTGATCTGGAYGCTGCCGCCACCCAGGTCGACGACGAACCCCTCTCGCAGACAGGTGGCGTTCACCGCGCCCAGCGCGCCGTAATAGCCTTCTTCCTTGCCTGACAACGTGCGCAAATCCCACCCCGTCTCCGCCTTTACCCGGGCCAGAAAGGTGTCCCGATTCACCGCATCCCGCACCGCGCTGGTGGTCACCGCGATCACCCCCTCCACCTCCCGATCATCCACCAACTCCCGAAACATGCGCATGGCGTTGATCGCGCGCTGGATGGCCGCGGCCCGCAGCACATTGGTGCGGCCCATCCCCTCGCGCAGGCGCACCACCTCGCGGATCTCGTCCTTCAGGCGAAAATAGCGATCCCGCTCATATTCGTAGATGACCATGCGGGTCGTGTTGGATCCCAGGTCGATGATGGCGATCCGTTGGGACATGGCGCAAAGAGCAGGTGCGGCGCATCGCGGCGAGGGATGCGCCACACCAGGAAGAGAGCTAGCTGTAATCGATGGCGCTGAAGCGGCGGAGCTTCTCCAGGCGATGACGGGAATTGATCATGCGGATGGTGCCCGACCGGGAGCGCATGACCAGGCTTTGGGTGGTGGCCCCGCCGCCATAATAGCGCACCCCTCGCAGCAGCGCGCCCGAGGTGATGCCCGTCGCAGCGAAGAAGACATTGTCGCCCTGGACCAGATCATCGATGGTGAGCACCTTGTCCAGATCGATGCCTTCCTGGATGGCCAATTGACGCTCATCGTCGTTGCGGGGCCACAGCTTGCACTGCATATCGCCGCCCATGCACTTGAGCGCGGCCGCGGCGATGACCGCTTCGGGCGAGCCGCCGATCCCCATCATCATGTCCACGCCCGAATCCTCCTGCGCGGTGGCGATGGCCGCGGCCACGTCGCCATCGGAGATGAGGAGGATGCGGGCGCCCGTGGCCCGGATCTCCGAGATCAACTGAGCGTGACGGGGCCGGTCCAGCACCATGACGGTGATGTCGCGGGGCTCCTTGCGCAGGGCCCGGGCCACGCGGCGGATGTTCACCGCCACCGATGCGTTGATGTCGATCATATCCCGGGCTTCGGGACCCACCGCGATCTTGTTCATGTAGACCAGATGGGAGGGATTGTACATGGTGCCCCGTTCGGCCAGCGCCACCACGCTGAGCGCGCCGGGCAGCCCTTTCGCGGTCAGGGTCGTGCCATCGATGGGATCCACCGCGATATCCACCTCGGGGGGGACGCCCGTCCCTAGCTTCTCACCATTGAAAAGCATGGGGGCTTCGTCCTTCTCCCCCTCGCCAATGACGACGATGCCATCCATATCGATGTTGTTCAAAACAAGACGCATGGCGTCCACAGCAGCCTGGTCCGCGGCTTCTTTATCGCCCCGGCCCACCCAGCGCCCCGCGGCCAGGGCCGCGGCCTCGGTCACCCGGGCGAGTTCGAAGGCAAGATTGCGATCGGGAAGCACTTTCTTGGCCATAAGAGATAGCTCCTTGGGTTGTTGGAGATGTGGGAATGAAAGAGAAATGTGGGGAAGGTTCGCTTTATGCGATCACGCCTAACTCGCGGCCGACCTTGGCGAAGACCTCCAGGCCAAAGTCCAGGTCCTCCTTGGCGTGGGCGGCGGTGTTCATGACGCGAATCCGGGCCTGACCTTTGGGCACGGTGGGATAGCCAATGCCCATGGCGAAGACGCCGTTCTCGAACAAGCGCTTGCTAAACTCCATGGCCAACCCGGCATCCCCCAGCATGATGGGCAGGATGGGCGTCTGGCTATGGCCCGTGTCGAAGCCCAGCTCCTCCATGCCCGCCTTCAGATAGCGGGCGTTCTCCCACAGGCGCTCCACCAGCTCCTCGCTCTCCTCCAGAATGTCCACTGCCGCCAGACAGGCCGCGGTGTCCGCGGGCGTAGGCGCGCTGGAGAAGAGGAAGGGCCGGGCCTTCTGGCGAATGTACTCCACGATGATCTTCTTGCCCGCGATGACGCCGCCCACAACGCCGAACGCCTTGGAGAGGGTGCCGATCTCCACGTCGAACTTGCCGTGCAGGCCGAAGTGATCGACGATGCCGCGGCCCCCGCGGCCCAGCACGCCTTCGCCATGGGCGTCGTCCACCATAGTCATCAGCCCATACTTCTCCGCCACCTCGTAGATTTTGTCCAGAGGCGCGATGTCGCCATCCATGCTGAACACGCCGTCGGTCACCACCAGACCCCGGCGATACTGGGGCAAATGCTCCTGCACCTTGGCCTCCAGGTCCTTGGGATCGCAATGCTCGTAGACGACGATCTTGGCCCGAGAGAGACGGGCGCCGTCGATGATGGAGGCGTGATTGAGTCGGTCGGAGAAGATGACATCGCCCTTGCCCACCAGCGGCGGGATCGCGGCCTGATTGGCGTTAAAACCGCTTTGGACGAAGAGCGCATCCTCCACGCCCTTGAACGCGGCCAGACGCTTCTCCAGCTCCAGATGGAGTCGCGTCGTCCCGGCGATGGTGCGCACCGCGGCCGGGCCCACGCCCCAGTCATCCACCCCCTTCTTGGCCGCCTCTTTCAGGCGGGGATGATTGGCCAAGCCCAGATAGTTGTTCGTGCAGAAATTGAGCACCCTCCTGCCATCCACCACCATCCAGCCATCGGCGGGAGATTCGATGGTGCGGATGTGGATGAACAGGTGCTCAGCTTTAAGCCGTTCCAGCTCTTCGACAATGAAATCAAGTTTGTCAACCATGATAACGCTCCTGTGCTGAAAATAACGTCCAAAGTCCAAAGTCGATCTGCGCGCGGCCGGATACTGATCACTGATTACTCTCACTGATCACCCTCCGGCAGGCCGTCAGGGAACATGACGACCTTGCCGCTGCGACCGCTCTGCATGACCTGAATGGCCTGTTCGAAATCCTCCAGGTCGAAACGATGGGTGATGATCTGGGAGAGGTCCACCAGCCCGCGCGAGAGAAGCCCTCGCATGCGATACCATGTTCCCCAGATCTCTCGGCCGATGATGCCGCGCACGGTGGCTCCCTTGAAGATGACGCCGTTGTTCATGTCGAAGGGGATGTCGGAGGGATAAAGGCCCAAGAGAGAGGCCTCGCCCCCCGGCTTCAGCGCTTTGAAGCCCAAGTCCGCGGCCTGGGGCGCCCCCGACATCTCCAGCAGCACATCGACCCCTTCGCCCTCAGAATCCTCCATGATGATCTGATAGGCGTTCTCCTGTGTCACGTTGATGGCGAAATCCGCGCCCAACCTGCGCGCGATGTCCAAACGATAATTGGAGATGTCCGTGGCGTAAATGGTGTGCGCGCCCGCGGCTTTGGCCACCATGACGGTCATCAGCCCCACGGGCCCGCATCCCGTCACCAGCACCCGTTTGGCCGTCAGGTCGGTGGAGAAGGCTGTATGCACGGCGTTGCCGAAATTCTCCTGCAAACTAGCCGCCTCGTAGGGCATGTCGAGGGGATTCAGCCACATGTTCTCTGCGGGCATGACGATATAATCGGCCCAGCAACCATCGCGATCCACGCCAATGATCTTCGTATTCTGGCACAGATGCCCTTTGCCCGTGCGACATTCCTGACACACATGACAGATGATATGACTCTCAGCCGACACGTAATCCCCCTCCTTCACCTCATGCACCATGCCTCCCGTCGCCACCACGATTCCGCTGAACTCATGCCCTACAATGATGGGAGGTGAGATGCGGCTTCGGGCCCAGGGGTCCCAGCGAAAGATGTGCAGGTCGGTGCCACAGATGGACGTGGCCTTCACCTTGACCAGCACTTCACGAGGGCCAGGCCTGGGCACGGGCGCTTCACGCATCACCAACCCCGGCGAATCCTCTGGCTTCACAATGGCGCGCATGATCTTGGGAAGGCTCATTTGAAGCTCTCCATTGAGTTCAGAGCGTATTCAAGCGCCGGACGCGAAGCGTCAATCCTTGTCCGGAATGACGAAATCCAACGCTGTGGAGATGATGGCGATGATGAGAGCCGCGATGAACGCGGTGAAAAAGCCGCCCAACGCGCCGCTGAATTCCAGATAATGGGGCAGGAAGGACGCGGTGAGCATCAGCATCAGGGTGTTGATCACCAAAACAAACAGCCCCAGAGTCAAGATGACCAGCGGGCAAGTCAGGAGTTTGACAATTGG
>DUEQ01000507.1 GCA_011192085.1 Caldilineae bacterium | reverse complement strand
GATCACGTTCATCGATGGCGAAAAAGGCATCCTGCGTTATCGGGGATATCCCATCGAAGAAGTGGCGGAGAACGCGACCTATCTCGAGGCCGCTTATCTGGTGATGTATGGGGAGTTGCCCACCCGGGATCAATATGAACAATGGGTGTATGACATCACGCACCACACCATGGTGCATGAGAACATGCGCACTTTCCTGGACGGCTTCCGCTACGACGCCCATCCTATGGGCATGTTCATCAGCACGGTGGCGGCCATGTCCACCTTCTACCCGGAAGCCAAGAACATCTTCGACCAGGAATCGGTGGAGTTGCAGACCAAACGTCTCATCGCCAAGGCGCCCACCATCGCCGCCTTCGCCTATCGGCATTCCCAGGGCTTGCGCTATTCCTACCCCGATAACGATCTCAGCTACGTGGGCAATTTCCTGAACATGATGTTCAAGATGACCGAGCTGAAGTACAAGCCCAACCCGGTCATCGAACGGGCCCTGGAGATCTTGTGGATCCTCCATATCGACCACGAGCAGAACTGCTCCACTACGACCATGCGCGCCATCGGCAGCGCCCACGCTGACCCCTACGTGGCGGTGGCTGGAGCCGCGGCCGCGCTGTCGGGCCCGCTGCACGGCGGCGCCAATGAGCGGGTGCTACGCATGCTGAAGCGCATCGGCAGCGTGGAGAATATTCCCGATTACCTGAAACTGGTAGAGAGCGGCCAGGAGCGCCTGATGGGTTTCGGACATCGCGTATACAAGAACTACGACCCCCGCGCCCGCATCATCAAGAATTTCGCCCACGAGGTCTTCAAGGTCACAGGCAAGAACCCCTTGTTGGATATCGCCATCGAGCTGGAAAAACGAGCGCTCAACGAAGAATACTTCATCAAACGCAAACTTTATCCCAACGTAGACTTCTACAGCGGCATCATCTACCAGGCCATCGGCATTCCCACGGCCATGTTCACTGTCATGTTCGCCATCCCGCGAACGGTGGGCTGGCTGGCCCAATGGCGCGAGATGCTGCAAGATCCGGAACAAAAGATCGCCCGGCCCCGTCAGATTTACGATGGCTATGGCGAACGTCACTTCATCCCTATGGATCAACGTTAGCCCTCCCCCTCCTTTTTCCACCCGTCGCGCCCCCGGCCATCCCACCGGGGGCGTTTCCTTGTCAGTTCCCATGAAACGCAAACACCTCCTCCTCGGTCTTGGCCTTCTCCTGGCCGCCATCCTCCTCTGCAGCCTGACAGGCGTTTTCGTCTGGAATCACTTCTGGCCGCACACGCCCATCCAAAAGCGGGTGGAGGCCATGGTTCGGCCCTGGCGGTTCGATCTGCTGCGCTACGAGGCGGACGCCATCATCATCAAAGCGGAGGAGATGCTCTTCCGTCCCGGGCGCACCCTCTCGTCCGAGGAACAGATCGCCCTGGTAAAAGATTATGTCGCCCTGAGCCGCCGCATCCACCGCCTGAAAAGGGACATCGAACGCATCTACGCCGATCCTGAGGTGGCCGAACCTGACCAAGCCGCCCGGGCCGACCAGCAAGCTCTGGACGCGATGCTAACCCTGCAGGCCGAGGCCCGCCCCATGGTCGAGACCATCCTGGCACGACAGGTGACGGAGACCATGAAAGCCATGGGGCTGGACGTCGTGGGCGTGGTGTGGCCCCCCATCGCCTTCCGATTCAGCGCCTTGCCCAACTACCTCATCGTCTCCCCCCGGGACCGCATCGAACTGGAGGCGGGCGTGCATCTGCGGCCCAACCTCACCGCGCGCCAGAAGGAAATCATCGAAGACGAGGTCGCCCAGGCCCTGGATCGATCGACGCTGATCGAGGCGCTGGGCGGATTGGGCGTGTGGCCCACCCTTGTATCCGACGAAGCCAACCTCGCCTGGATCCTGGACACCATCGCCCACGAATGGGTGCACACCCATATGGCGTTCCATCCCCTGGGCTGGCACATGTTCGACAGCCCCCAGATGAACACCATCAACGAGACCGTGGCCACTATCATTGGCAACGAAGTGGGCGCGGAGGTAGCGTATCGCTACTACGGCATCCCCAAGCCAAAACCCAAACCCCTGCCCGAAAAACCTTCCGAACTCCCCCCGCCCGATCCCAACGCGTTCGACTTCCAGACAGAGATGCGGCGCACCCGCCTGAAGGTGGATGAGCTGCTGGCCCAGGGACGAATCGACGAGGCAGAAGCCTACATGGAAACCCGACGTCGGGAATTCGTCAAGCATGGCTACGCCATCCGCAAACTGAATCAGGCGTATTTCGCCTTTCACGGCTCCTACGCCACCACCAGCGCCTCCACCGATCCCATCGGCCCCAAACTGCGGGAGCTGCGGTCCCTCACCCCCGATCTCGCCACCTTCATGCGCGAAGTGCAGACCATCCGCCGGCCCGAAGACCTGGACCCCTTGCTGGAATCATGGCGACAGCAACGAAAACGCGATTGACAATGCCCTCAGGTGATGCGATAATCTAGCCGCATGACAGGTTTTTGCCATGAGCACGTCATCTTCCCGCCCAACAGGCGTCACGCTCGTCGCCTTCCTCTATCTCGCACTCGCCGTCATCACATTGGTCATCGCCGCCCGCTATGTCCTCTTCCCCAACGGAGACCAGGCGATGATCCTGCTTTTCACGCGCCTGAAGCTGCCCGTAACCCTCATCAACCTCCTGGCTGCGCCCCCGTTGATCGTGGCGGGCGTGGCCACCCTGCTGTTCCGAGGTCTCTGGCAGCAGCGCCTTTGGGGATGGGCCGCCACCCTGTTCTTCAGCTTCCTGGGCATGCTGGCCTCCCTGACAGCCCTGGCCTTTTTCATGGCCTTCTATTTGAACACAACCGCCACCCTGGGCGCAGCCACAGGCGCGTTCATTCTTTTCACCTTGATCTTCCTCTACTTCCTCAAAACCTCGCCCACTATCCCTTCCCCACGCCCTGCTTCCCCCGCGGCATCCCAGGCCGGGCCCGAACTCGTCCAGGCGCAAGCCGCCGCGCCCCAGGCGGCCCCGCCCGCGCCTCCCGTCCGGCCCGAGTCCTTCTCTCCGCCCGAAGTGCGCTATGAGACCATTCACAGCGCGCCCACCGTGGCCCTGCCCGCGGCCGCAGAAGCGGCCCGTCCCATCCCTCTCCAGCCCACCTTCCGTCTGATCGCCGCGTCGGGCCCTGATAAAGGCAAGCAATTCGACGTCTACAAAGAAGACATCCTCATTGGCCGCCATCCCACCCTGGCCGATGTGCGCCTCTCCGACCCCACGGTCAGCGCACGCCACGCGCGCATCCGCCGCCAGAATGGTGAATTCCTCCTCATCGACCTGGGAAGCGCCAACGGCTCCTATCTCAACGGCAAACGGGTGCAAGAAACCGCGCTGCGCGATCAGGATCTCCTCCGGCTGGGAGCGACCACGCTCATCTTCTCGCCCCACGGCTCCGAAGCCAAGACCACCGATGCATGATGAACAGTCCCGATTTACCCCTCTCGCCCGAACGCAATGCGATTCGAACCCCATCCTCCCCCTCGACCGTCCTCCTCTCCCCTGAGGCGCCCACGCTGGCCTGGCTGGTCGTCCTGAACGGCCCCCGCCGCGGCAAGCTCTACCGCATCGAAAGAAGGGGCCTCACCATCGGTCGAGCGGAGGACAACGACATCGTGCTTGAAGACGAAACCGTCTCGCGCCATCACGCACGCCTGCTGGTCGAATCGGGCATCGGACGCCCCCAGGTCTACATTCAGGACCTGGCCAGCGTAAACGGCGTGTTCGTCAATGGCGAACGCGTGGTTCGCCGCCTGCTCGAAGAGGAAGACCGCATCGCCATTGGCGAAACCCTCCTCGTGTTCAAGCATCTCTAATCCCATGCTTATGTCTCTCCCCACCGATCCCGCCAGCCTGATCCGCGCGTGGTATAACTGGGGCGTGGCCATCGCTTTCGCGGTGACGTTCGTCACCACCCTGTGGATCTTCTTCGATTCCCAGAGCAACGATTGCCACGCCACCCTTTGGCGCTGGCTCTCCCTGCTGATGGCGATGATCGTCATCCCCAGCGTCATCCTCAGTTTCTCGCCCGAGCTGGCATTGGGCCTGCCCCTCACGCTGATCAACATCCTCGCGATCACGGGCATCCTCGCCACCGCGATCGCGCTCTTCAGCTTGTTGCTATATGGGTTGGGGGTGGGCGTCATCTATCCTGAAACCGATCCAGATTCCAGCGACAATGGCGTCCTCCTCGCGGCGGCATCCGCCCCAGCCAGCGCCGCCCCAGTCAACCGGGTGGTGACGCCTCCCCAGGGCGTGCCGCCTGTCACCACCAAGGAAAAGATCACGCCCCAACGGATCACGCCCCCGGGCGGAGACACCATCCGCATCAAAAACGCGCTGGACAACGAGATGCCCCTGGCCTGGCTCGTCATCCTCAACGGGCCCTTCGCCGGGCAAGAATACCGCTTGCAGCGCATCACCGACATTGGCCGCGAACCGGATCACAACGATGTCGTCGTGGACGACCGCACCATCTCCCGCCAGCACGCCCGCATCCGCTACGAAAAGGGTGCGTTCGTCATTTACGATCTGGCCAGCGCCAACGGCGTTTACGTCGATGGCGAAAAGGTGCAGCGCCGGGTGCTCACCCACGGCGACCGCATCAAGCTGGGCCAGGTGATGTTCGGGGTGATGATCGTGCTGGAGGATGAAGGGGCGGCTAGGGGTGAGGAAGCGCGGCTGGATGCGTTTCTGACGCGCGGGAATTAGCGGCATGGGCGGGAGAAAGATCAAGCGCTATCAGGCCGCGGGCGGCGTCGTGCTCGACGCCCAGGGTCGCGTGTTGCTGCTGAGACGCAACGTGCGCCGAGAAAAGACGCCCAGCCTGGAGATGCGCCTGCCCAAAGGGCATATCGAGCCGGGGGAGACGCCCAAGCAAGCAGCGGTGCGAGAGGTGTGCGAGGAAAGCGGCTATTGTCATCTCGCCATTGTCGCGGATCTGGGGGAGCTGCACAATGAGTTCGACTTCCGTAACAAGCATATCGTTCGGGATGAACGCTATTTCCTCATGCGCCTGACCCAGCCCGAGCGCCAAGCGCCACACCATCCCCATCCGCATTCCGAAGAAGCGCTGTTCGAGCCATTGTGGGCCGCCTCGCTGGACGAAGCTGAAGCGTTGCTCACCTTCGAGGCGGAAAAGGAATTCATCCGCCGCGCCCGGGCCTGGATGATTCGAAACGAGTCGATGGACGATGGACCATGACCACTCGCATCCTCTACATCGATCTCGCGCCCCGTCCCGGGGGATCGATCATCAGCCTGGCCCATCTGGTGAAAGGTTTGGACCGGACGCGATGGCAGCCCATGGTCATCCTATCGCAGCAGAATGCCTTCGCGGACTTCGAGGCCATGGGGATAGATGTGGCGCGGGTGCGCACGCCGCAATGGGAGGGGCTAACTGCCGGGAAGCAGGACCATGGCGGCGAGGAAAGGCCGGCGAAGGAGGGCGGCGCGGGCGCATGGATGCGCCGAGGCGCTTATCGGGCCAGGCTCTGGCATCTGGGCGGCGATCTCCGGCGTTGGCGACGAGACATCCTGCCCGTGACGCGGGCGTTGATGCCCTTCATCCGGGCGTTTCGTCCTCATCTCATCCATCTCAATGATGCCATCCCCCTGGTGCGACATGGCATCCTGGCCGCAAAATGGACCCGCACGCCCGTCATCAATCACAGCCGCGCCTTTGTCCCGCTCAACGCCCTGGATCGGCGCTGGCTGCTCCCCTCGCTGCGAGGCATGATCTTCATCTCCCAGGCCGTGGCCCGCGCTCAGCTGCAGGGCGTCGCCTCGCCGCCGCGCCATCGCGTCATCCCCAACCCGGTCGATCTCTCCGCCTTTCGACATCCATCCCATCCCGCCCAGGTGCGCCGCGAGTTCGGCGTGCCCCCCGACGCGCCGCTCATCGGCATGGCAGGCCGGATCACGCGCTGGAAGGGCCAACATGTGTTCATTGAAGCGTTGGCCTCCCTGCGTCAGCGCTTTCCCCAGGCCCATGGACTCATCCTGGGCGAAGCGGGGTCTGCTCGCGACCAGGCATACAGGCGGGCGCTTCAGGCGCGCAGTCGGGAGCTGGGGCTGGAAGCCCATCTGCACTGGGCAGGCCATCGCGCCGACATCCCCCGCATCCTCCCGGCGCTGGATGCGCTGGCCCACTGTTCGGTGGAGCCGGAACCTTTCGGACGAGTGATCATCGAGGGCATGGCCGCGGGCGTCCCGGTGACGGCCAGCGCGGCTGGCGGCGCGCTGGAGATCATCGAAGAGGGCGTCAATGGGCTGCTGACGCGTCCGGGCGACGCCAACGCCCTGGCCGCGGCCCTGACCCGTGTGCTGCATGATGCGTCATTGCGGGACCGGCTCATCGAAAATGGGTGGCGCACGGTGGCCGAACGGTACACAATAGAGAAACACGTCGCAGCCGTCACCGAATTCTATGAGCTGGCGCTGAGCGACATGGGCTGACACCAGGCGAGGCGAGGAGCGCGAGACCCTTTCGCATGTGAGTCGCCCGTGCTGAAGTCAGATTTGTGGCAAGGAACCAGGGCGCGTCCTCGCCCGGCTTCCAGCAAAGGACCAGGTTGACCAGATGCTGATGCTTCCGTGTCAGGAAGGCAGAAGCTATCCAACGTTGCTGCCCGGGTCTGGATAAGTATGAACCCAAAGATTGCCAGGCGGCATCGGATGTTCGAACCAGAAAATCGGAGGTCAGCTTGCCGGTCAACCTTTTCGCTTCACATGACAAAACTGTCAGGCGGCTAGAAAAGCCCCTGGTAATTGACGGGCTCCTACTGGCCTGCGGGCCCGATGTCGCGGCTCTTCTCGAACCCCACCGCCTCATCCACGATGTACAGCGGGCGGTTCTTGACTTCATCGTAGATACGGCCCAGATATTCGCCGATGATGCCCAGGGAGATGAGCTGAATGCCCCCTAAAAACAGCACCATGACCAGGGTCGTGGCCTGACCGTAGAAGGCCTGACTGCCCGACAGGCGCAAGATAATCGTGAGAAAGATGCCCAGGATGCTCAACCCGGCGATGGAGAATCCCATGTAGGTGGCCAGTTGCAGGGGCAGATAGGAAAACGAGGTGATGCCATCCATCGCGAACTTGAGCATCTTGCGCAGGGGGTATTTCGTCTCCCCCGCGAAGCGCTCCTCCCGCACATAGAGCACGCCTGTCTGCCGGAACCCGATCCACACCGAAAGCCCCCGCATGAAGCGATGATGTTCCCGGAGCTGCCGCAGCGCATCCACAGCTTTACGGTCCAACAGGCGGAAATCGCCCGTGTCCAGGGGAATGTTCACGCCCGTGATCTTGTTGATAATACGGTAGAACAATGTTGCGGTCCAAAGCTTGAACCGAGTCTCACCTTTGCGTTCCCGGCGGATGGCGTAGACGACCTCGTAACCCTCCCGCCACTTGGCCGCCAGGTCGAGGATGACCTCGGGGGGGTCTTGCAGGTCCGCGTCGATGATGACCACGGCCTGGCCCTGCGCGTAATCCATCCCCGCGGTGATCGCGATCTGATGTCCGAAATTGCGAGAGAAATTGACGATGTGGACGCGCGGGTCCTGCGCGTGCAGCTCCAACATGATCTCATAGGAGCGGTCCCAACTGCCGTCATTGACCAGCACCAGCTCCCAGGGCTCGCCAAATTGCTCATCCATGACCTGGGAGATGCGTCGGTAAAGCTCGTGTAAGATGGCTTCTTCATTGTAGACAGGCGCAATGATAGAAAGGACGGGACGGGAGGATGGGGCGTTTTCGGTCATGATGTTCAGATGCAGGAGTGGACTAAGGTGTAATGGACAGAGTTATTGTATCACAGCCCTACCTGGTTGACTGACAAAACGTTTGTCGCCGTCCATCTGGCCGAATAAATTCGGTTCTGGAGGCGTTCCGCGGACCGTCCCCTTCGGGGGCAGATTTCCTCTCCGATCTTCAGGCGTTTTAAAGAATTCCGCAAACGAAACCAACGCTATTTGCAAACGACATAGAAAAAAATCCCTCCGCACAGTCGGAGGGATTGCGTGGCGCTACAAAATCAGCATGGCGTCGCCGAAGGAGTAAAAGCGGTAACCTTGCTCGATGGCCTCCTCATAGGCCCGCAGGATGCTCTCCCGCCCGGCGAAAGCGGAGACCAACATGAGTAAAGTCGATTTGGGCAGGTGGAAGTTGGTGAGCATGGCGTCCACGGCCCGGAAATGATGGCCGGGATAGATAAACAGATCGGTCTCGCCCGTCCACGCGGCCACTGTCTTCCATCCGCAGACCAAATGGGGCGGCGCGGGGTCGCTGGGCTCCAGCCCCAACGCTATCTTGGCCGCGGTCTCCAACACGCGCACGCTGGTGGTGCCCACAGCCACAATGCGCCCGCCAGCCAGCCGAGTGTCGTTGATGAGCCGGGCCGTGTGGGAGTTCAGCTCCATCCACTCGCTGTGCATTGCATGCGCCAGCGCATTCGCCTCCTTCACCGGCTGGAAGGTGCCCAGGCCCACGTGCAGGGTGACGTAAGCGAACTGAACGCCCTTGGCCCGCAAGTCCATGAGCAGATCGGGGGTGAAGTGCAGGCCCGCGGTGGGCGCGGCCACCGCCCCCTCGCGGCGCCCGTAGATGGTCTGATAGCGCTCGGGATCCTCCAGGGGCGTGTGGATGTAGGGGGGCAGGGGGATCTCGCCCAGATCATCGAGGAGATAGGTGATATCCTGGTCGAAGCGGACGATGCGCCGGGGGCCGTTCAGCTCCTCTTCGATGACCGCGGTCACAGGGGAGCCATCCTCCCTCTCGATAATGACCTGCTTGCCCGCGGTCAGATTCTTGCCCTTGACCAAAGCCTCCCAGCGCCCGTCCTCCAGCGCCCTCAACAGGAACACTTCGGCCCGACCGCCGGTCTCCTTGCGGCCCAGCAGACGGGCAGGAATGACGCGCGTATCGTTGAGCACGAGCAGGTCGCCTGGCTGGAGATACTCGATGATATCGTAAACGCGCCGATGTTCGATCTCGCCCCTCTCCCGATGCAGGACAAGCATGCGGGCGTGGTCTCGGGGCTCGATGGGCGTCTGGGCGATGCGTTCGGGCGGGAGATGGTAATCGAAATCGGAAATGGGGATGTACGCGGGTTGTTCGATAGCCTGAGCCTCTTCTGGAGCGCAGGCATCGGGCGACGTCATGAGTTTGACAGACATGAGGATCGTAGGGATAAGTGGGACAATCTTTGTGAAGATGATGTTTTGTTGGGATGTTGGATTCTATCAGAACCGCCTGACATTGGATGAATGCAGAAGGGAGAACGTTACTGAAATCATCAATTTCAAAGCAGTCCCACGGTGGACGAGCCTGTCCTGCGCCGGCGCCAATGAAAGGAGGATGGACGATAGACGATGGACGACGCGTTGTCGCCTGACCGCCATCCTCTCTTCTCTATTTTCAAAGCAGCGCGCGATACGCCTCCAGGGTCAGCCGGGCGGTGCGCTGCCAGGTGAACTGCGCCGCTCGCGCCAGACCCGCTTTCCGCAGATGGCTCCGCAGGCCCGCATCGCGCATCAAGCGCAGCATGACTCCAGCCATCGCTTCGATATCCGTGGGATCGAAGGTCAGCGCGGACTCTCCGACCACTTCGCTCAAGCCAGGCGCCCGACTGGCCCCCACCGGACTCCCGCTGGCCATGGCCTCCAGCGCGGGCAGACCAAAGCCCTCGTACAGGCTGGGGAAGATGAAGGCGCGAGCCGCGCCATAGAGCCATGGCAGGTCCTCGCCCGAGACCGGGCCCCAAAACTGCACGCGTTCCACAAGCCCCAGCGTCATCGCCCATTCCCGCGCTTCGGGATAGCGCGGGTCCCAATGCCCGGCGATGACCAATTGCGCCTCTTGCCCCAGACCTGCATCCAGAGCCGCCTTCCACGCCCGCACCAACCGCGGCAGGTTCTTATGGGGCTTATTGGAGCCGAGATAGAGGAGATAAACGTCGGGCAGGCCCTGACGCCGACGGAAAGCAGCCAGCGCGGCGGACGGGCGAGGGTGAAAGATGGGGTCGGGGGCCAGGGGCGTCACCGTGATGCGCTCAGGCGCCACGCCGTAGAATGTGGCGAAATCCCTGGCTGTGGCCTGAGAGATGGAGAGAAAAGCCTGGGATGCGCGCAGGGCCAGACGTTGGACGCCTTCGATCTTCCAGCGAGTGAGGGGGGAGAAGTAGTTGGGGAAACGCCGAGGGATGACGTCGTAGAGGGTGAGCAAGGAGGGTGCAGAGACGCGCAAGGGGCGGACGTTGTAGAGGAAGTGCATGACATCGGGCCGAAGCCCGCGCAACAGGCCTGGCAGAGCGGTCTGGCTGCGGGGATGAACGATGGGGATGTCGATGGGGATGCGTTCAACGTTGGGGTGACGGTCAAGCCGCGCCAAGTCGTATCGGGTATTGCGGGCGTCTTTCGCCGTCAAGACCAGCGCCTCGCCATCGAGCAGAGGAGCGAGGGCGTCGATGAGGTTGAACGCGTAGCGCCCGATGCCGGGGAAGTGATCCTGGATCACGCGGGCGTCGATGAGGATGCGCATGGGTCTATCCGATTCGGCCATAGCCGGTTTCGCCCCGCCGCCAGTCGTCGAGGATGCGATCCATGCCGAGCATGAGATCATCGGGCAGGGCGTCGGGCGGGAACCAGCCGATGTCCTCGATCTCGCCTTCGACCAGCCTCACCCCCCCTCCGACGGCCTTGCATGCGAAAATGTAGATGTGGTCGCGTTTGTACTGGCCCGTGTAGAAATACACGCCCACCAATCCCGTAATCGCCACATCCAGGCCCGTCTCCTCCCGCATCTCGCGCACCAGGGTCTCGCTGGGGCTCTCGCCGCCGTGATGTCCGCCGCCAGGCAGGAACCAACGACGATCCCCGTAGCTATGCCGCACCAAGAGCATCTCCCCGGCGTCATTCAGAACGACGCCCCGCACGCCGATGGTGCAGGGCCGGGTCAGCCGCCACCACAGGATGAGGACGCGCAGGGCCGCATCTCGCCAGTTCATTCGGTTAGCGATTCGCTATCTCGGCCAGTTTATCCCTGTCCAGAATGGTGATTCGCCGCCGTCCGATCTCGAGGATGCCTTGGGCCTTCATATCATTCAGGGACTGGGTGGTGGTCTCGCGATAGGTGCCGATCATCTCCGCTAGGTCCTGGTGAGTCAACCCCACAACCTCGTTGCCCTCGCGGGCCAGACGCAGCAACAGTGCGGCCAATCGGGAAGGGATGCTCTTGAACGCCAGGGCTTCGAGCTGTTCTTCGGTTTCCCGCAGCCGGTTGCCTGTGATCTCCAGGATGCGAAGCGCGATCTGAGGCCGGGTGAGGATCAGTCGCTCCAGGTCGTTGCGGCTCATGACGCAGATGGTGCAATCGGTGATGGCTTCGGCGAAGGTATTGTGCATCCGCTGTCCCAACAGGCTCATTTCCCCGAACATGGAACCATCGCTCAACGTATAAATCACCAGTTTCTTGCCCTCGGGCGAGATGCGATAGAGTTGGACCGCGCCCTTCTTCAAGATGAAGATGATCTCGCCTCGGTCCTCGGGCCGGTAGAAGATCTTGCCCTTGCGCACCGTGGTCATCGTCATCATCCGGTCCAACTCTTCCTGGTCCTGCTCGCTGAGACCCTGGAACAGCTCCATGGTCGTGAGATGTGTGGTTTTTTCGTTCATGACACACCCTTCGAATGTAATTAGAGAAGTCGGAGATCAGAGGTCGGAGGTCGGAGGCTGGTTGACTGACAAAGCGTTGGAGATGCGTTTGTTGTGCATTTTTGCCCCCGAAACTCGCTGCGCTCGTTTTTAGGGGGAGGAAGGCTTTCGTATTGATTTGATCCGGCGGATCGCGGATCCGCCTGGAGGCATTTTAAGCGCGTTGGAGGGGGCCGTCAATGTTCCCAGTTTTTGGCGCCCGCGGGCTGGCACCCGTGGCGCCTGCCTCAATTATAGGGGGCCGCCCGCGGGTGCGCAAACAGCGATTAAGAGCCGCCGCGGTTCATGTTCATCTCATCGCCCGTGGTGGGCATGAGCACCGTCTGGCGAAGGACGGAATGAAGGCGGCTGCTGCGACGCTTGACCATGATAGTGGTCACCTCCGCCTGATTGGCTATGGTCTCGGCGATATTGCCCACCAGCAGATTCTTGAACAAAGGCTCCTCCGTGGCGCCGATGACCACGAGATCGTAGCCTTTGGCGTTCTCGATGATGGTTTCGGCCACCTTGTCTCCCGCGATCAGCTTCGTTTCCACGTGAGGGTAGTCCAGTCCTTCCAGGGTGTAGTGGAAGATCTTCTGTGCACTGACGCGATGGGCCTCGGAGGCGTTGGGCGGCACAACGTGGGCCAGGGTGACGTGAGTGGGGCCATCCAGCGACGCCTGGGCCAACTGCACGGCCAGCCGCACGGCCCGACGACTGTTGGGGCCGCCCGCGACGGGCACGAAGATGGCGCGGATGGGGCGTTCGTCCGTATCCCGCTGATAGCGCACGACGGCCACATCGGTGGGCGGATTGTCCACCAGAGGATCGATGACCGAGCCGAAGATCTTGCCCGCGGTGTTCGTGTAGCCGGGCCATCCCAACACGATGATGTCGGAAGCGTTCTCATCCACGGTTTGACGGATAGATTCGTGCACTTTGCGTCCGATGCGGATGAGGGTGTGCACTGGCGCGTCGAACTTCTTTGCTTCTTCGATAACCGCATCGAGATATTGTCGCCCTTCCTTTAGCAACACCCGCCCCTCGCCCAACGTGAGCTGAGGGGGAACATGCACCACATGGAGGGCCAGCACCTCCCCCCGATTGGCCGCGGCCAGCATGGCGCCGATGCGGCCCAGCTTGTGGGCCTGCTCCACCGTGGCCACGGGCACCAGCACCGAATACTCTGTACTCACCACGACCACTTCTTCCAGCAAAATCTCTTTGGGTTTCTCCTTCAATTCCACATTGCGAAAGTGGATGTAATAAGCCAGCATCCCCACCACAATCCAGCCGATGGCCGTCACCCAGGCCCGCGGGCTGTAGAAAAACAGGAAGATGGCCAGCCCCGCGTTGGCCAGGATGGCGAGGATGGGGATAAGCGGGAACCAGGGGATGAGCCAGCCCCGCTCCAGTTCGGGCATCTTATGACGCAGAGTCATCACGGCCACATTCACCTGCAAAAAGAGCAGCAGGAACATGACGTCCGCTGCCGCGGCCACCTCTTCGATGGGCAGGGACCAGGCCATGATCAACATGAGCGCGCCGGAAATGATGACCGCGACATGGGGTGTGTGGCGCTGGGGATGGATCTTGGAGAAAAAGAAGGGTAGATTGCGGACCCGTCCCATGGCGAAGGAGACTCGAGAGGATGAATAGGTCGTGGCGTTGAGCGCGGACATGGTAGAGACAAGGCCGCTGATGAGCAGCACGATGCCGCCAATGCCCCAGGGGAAGGTCTGTTGGGCCACTTCCACCACCGCGATCTCCTTCTTCGTGGCCAGATAATCCCACACCTTCATGCCCTCGGGCGGCGTTGTCGCGCCGATGGCTGTGACGCTGACCAAAATGTAGATGCCCACAGCCACTAAGATGGAATAGAAGATGGCTCTCGGTACGTTGCGCTGGGGATTGATGACTTCTTCGCCCGATTGGGCGATGATCTCATACCCCTCAAAGGCGATGAAGGTGAGCCCCATGGCCATGAGCACTCCCAAAAAACCGTTGGGCAGGAACTCGGTGGTAAAGCGTTCGTGCCAGGCCTCGGTGCGTAGCATGGCCAAGATGCCAAAGAGAATGAATAAGGCCAGGATCACAATTTTCGTCATCGTGATGATGTTTCCCACAGCCCCGGTCTCAGATGCGCCGCGATAATTGACGTAGGTGAAGGCAAAGATGACCAGGGTCATCAGCAGAAGGGTGCGCATGTGGATGGAGAGGCCGAAATCGGGCAGACCCGCCATGTCCATCAGCTCCACGGTGAACCGCCCGAAGGCCAGCGCGTAGAGGCTGCCCGCGACCGCGTGGGCGAACCAGCTCATCCATCCCGCCAGAAAACCATTGCCCCCGCCTAGCCCCTCCTTCACCCACAGATAGCCGCCGCCCGCCTCGGGAAAGGCGGAACCCAGCTCCGCGTAGGCGGATGCGGTGAGCAGGGCCACGAGGCCGTTGAGCGCGAAGGCCAGCACCAGGGCGGGCCCGGCCACGCCCGCAGCGATGCCCGTCAGCACGAAAATCCCGGCGCCGATCATCGCCCCCACCCCGATCATGGTGATGGTGAATAACGAGAGGTTGCGGCTGAGGGTGACCTGTTCCGCAGGGGAACCGTGGGACTGGAAGGTATGTTGATTCATGACGAGCTCCTGTTCTGAAAATAGAATGTAGCGCGCAGAGGGCGTGGATGGGCGCGGATGAACGTAGACATGCCAAGGATCGGAGTCGGAGATCTGAGGTCTGAAGATGCCTGTTTCTGACCGCGGATTTCAGACCACCGCCTCCATCGGGCGGAGCATCCGCGTCATTCGCGTTCCCATTTCATCGGTGTTCGCGATCCATAAAACAGGAAACCTATTATCTCCCATCCCCATCTCTGTAAGCAAATTTACAGGCGATCATTCCACCAACCCATGCCGTATGGCCCACACCGCCGCCTGGGTGCGATCAGAGACGCCCAGCTTCTCAAAGATATGGCGGACGTGGGTTTTGACCGTATTGCGACTGACAACCAATGTCTCGGCAATGGCGTCATTGTTGAAGCCCAGGGCAATGAGCTTAAGCACCCGCAATTCCTGCTGGGTGAGCCCTACTTTGGTCGGAGAGAGATGCTCTTCGACAGGAGTGTGTGCGAGGACGGATTGCAGGAGATCGGGATCAATGACCATCTCTCCCTCGGCAGCAGCCCGCACCACTCGCGGGATATCCTCAGGCTTCGCATCCTTCAACAGATATCCAGCTGCACCCGCGGCGATGGCCCGAGAGAGATACTCGCTATTGGCATAAACCGTGAGGATGACCACGCTGATGTCGGGCATCTCCGACTTGATCGCAGCCAGGGCCTGCAAACCATCCATCTCGGGCATGCGTACATCCAGAAGCAACACATCGGGACGCAACGCGCGTGCAAGCTTCAGGGCCTCGCGGCCCGTCGCGGCTTCACCTACGACTTCAAGTTCAGCCGTAGTGAGCAGACCGCGCAGCCCGGCCCGCACCACGCCGTGGTCATCAGCAATGATCACGCGTATCTTCTTCGACATGTTGGACAAATCCTCCGGTTTCGAGATTGAGAGGAAGACGGGCGAACACGCGCACGCCCTTCCCCGGTTGACTGGTGATAGTGCAGAAGCCGCCCACCAGACGGGCCCGCTCGTGCATCGCCACCAGCCCCACATGACCATAGTCCGCGTCCACATCTTTCAGCTCGAACCCCTCGCCCTGATCCTGAATGATCATCGTCAGGGCCCCCTCCTCGATGGCCAGACGCACCGAGACCGGATTGCCCTGAGCGTACTTGTAAGCGTTGGTCAACGCCTCCTGCACGATGCGGAACGCTGCGATTTCAGTTTCCGGGGACAAGGTTGGGCCACGCAAATCCATATCCAGCGACAGGTCCCAATCCGCCCGCTCCGCCATGCTCGTCGCGATCTCCCGCACCGCGGCCTCCAGACCCAGATCATCCAGCAGCGTCGGGCGCATCCCCTCGATGATGCGGCGGCCCTCGCTGATGGCGGTGGCCACCTGCTCCATGCTCGCCTCCAGCAGCCCGTGCGCGGCCTCGGGATCCTTCGCGGCCATCGACTCATAGTTATGCAGGAGAAGCCGGGCCGCAACCAGATATTGCAACAGCCCGTCGTGGATGTCATAGGCGACCATGCGCCGCTCCTCCTCCTGCGCGGTGATGAGCGCGCTCACCAATTGCTGCAACTGCTCGCGATGATGAGCCAACCGCTGGTAAAGGTCCGCATTTTCCAGGGCGATGGAGCCCTGAGACATCAGGGTGGAGAACAACTTGCAATGCCAGGAGTCCAGCACCACCTCCGGCACGCCGATGAGCTCCACCACGGCCCGACGGCTGGCGCTGATACGCAGCGGCGCATAGCACACGGCGCGCCGCCCCTGCTCTGAGGTCAGGATCTCGCCGATATGAAGCTGACTGGCTCGCAGCATCAGCCCTTCGTTCAGCGAACGATGCCCTGGATCCCTGCTTTCTTTCGCGCTAGCCACCACTTGATACCGCATCCCCTCCTTCCCCATCTCCAAACAATAGATCGTGACATCCTCCACCGGCAACAGCTCGCAAATCGTCTC
>DUEQ01000506.1 GCA_011192085.1 Caldilineae bacterium | reverse complement strand
TCTCCGCATCCCACTTTATTCTCTAACCAAAGGACTGAAACTCATGACATACACAATCAAATTTGGCACGGATGGCTGGCGCGGCAAGATCGCGGAGGATTACACCTTCGACAATGTACGCCGCGCCGCGCAGGGCTTCGCCAACTACCTGCACGCTACCTACTCGCCCGCAGAGGTTCAGCGCGGGGTGGTCGTGGGCGGCGATCGTCGCTTCGGCGCGGAGGATTTCACCGCGGCCGTGGCCGAAGTCCTGGCGGGCAACAACATCCCCGTCCATTTCGCGGGCTTCAGCACGCCCACGCCCGTCATCTCCTACAGCGTGGTGGCCCGCAACGCCATCGGCGCGGTGAACATCACCGCCAGCCACAATCCCCCCAGCGACAACGGTTTCAAGGTGCGCGACCCCCACGGAGGCGCCATTGATCCCGCGGGCCTCAAGGCCATCGAGGCTCACATCCCCGACGAGATGGAGGACGTCTATCGCGTCAAGTTCGATGAAGGCGTCGAATCGGGATTGATCATGCCATTCGATCCCAAGCCCGCGTACGTGGCCCAGATCGAGAAGCTGGTGGACTTGCAGCCCATCCGCGACGCGGGCCTGCGGGTGGCCGTGGAGCCCATGTGGGGCAATGGCGCGGGCTGGCTCACCGAACTGCTGGCCGGGGGCAGCACCCAGGTCTTCGAGACCCACTCCGAGCGCAATCCCATCTTTCCCGAGATGAAACGGCCCGAGCCCATCCCGCCCAATGTGGACGCGGGCCTGGCCTTCGCCCGCTCGGTAAACGCGGATGTGGTCTGCATCATGGACGGGGACGCAGACCGCTGCGGCTTGGGCGACGAACATGGCCAGTTCGTGGATCAGTTGCGGGTGTTCGGCCTGCTGGCCATGTACTTCCTGGACGTGCGCGGGGAGCGCGGCCCCATCGTCAAGAGCCTGAACACCACCGTCATGCTGAACAAGCTGGCGGAGAAATTCGGCGTGCCCATCTACGAGACAGGCGTGGGCTTCAAATACATCGCTCCCAAGATGCAAGAAGTGCACGCCATGATCGGCGGTGAAGAGAGCGGCGGCTACGCATTCGGCGCGCACATCCCCGAGCGTGATGGCATCCTGGCAAATCTCTTCCTGCTGGACCTCATGGTCAAGACGGGCCTTAAACCCACCCAACTGCTGAATCGGCTATTCGGCATGGTAGGCGGACCGCACTATTATCATCGCATCGACACGCCTCTCAAATCCAACGAGTTCAAAGAGGAGGCCAAAAAGCGTCTGGACGCGGCCACGCCCGAGACCATCGCCGGCCTGAAGGTGCGGGAGAAGGTCTCTATCGACGGCTACAAGTTCATCATGGAAGATGGCGGCTGGCTCACCATCCGTTTCAGCGGCACCGAGCCCCTGATTCGCGTCTACGCCGAGACCACCCATCAGGACAAGCTGGATGCCATCCTGGACGCCGGCCTGAAGATGGCGGGCATTGAGTGAWAGTGATCAGTAAACAGTCGGCAGTAATCAGTTCGTTTGGCTGCCTGCTGACTGATGACCGGGTTGCTGATGACTTATGACTCCGCCYCTCATCGACTCCCACTGCCACCTCGACCTGCCCCACTTCGACGACGACCGGGATGAGGTCATCGCCCRRGCCCGCGAAGCGGGCCTCGTCGCCATCGTCACCCAGGGCGTGGATGTTCCCTCCAGCCGCAAGGCCGTCACCCTGGCCGAACGCTACGACCTGGTCTACGCAGCCGTGGGCATCCATCCCAACGACTGTGCTGACTTCCGGCCAGAGATGCTGGATGCTATCCGCGAGATGGCCGCGCATCCCAAAGTCGTCGCCATCGGCGAGATCGGCCTGGATGATTACTGGAAGACCGTGCCCATGGTGCAGCAGCGCCACGTCCTGCGCTTGCAACTCGACCTGGCCGCGGCGCTTGGGCTGCCCGTTATCCTCCACCACCGAGAGGCTCACGAGCTCATCATGGTCGAGCTGCGGGCATGGATCAAAGATCGGCTACCGGGAACGCCCCTGGCCCAGCGGCCCTGGGCCGGGGTGCTGCACAGCTTCTCGGGCGACCTGGCTATGGCGCAGGAAGCCTATGATTTGGGGTTCATCCTGGGCCTGGCTGGACCTGTTACCTTCAAGAACGCCCGCGACCTCCATGCCCTGACCGCTCAGCTCGATCCCGCCCGGCTCATGATCGAGACCGACGCTCCCTACCTCAGTCCCCACCCCTATCGGGGCAAGCGCAACGAACCCGCGCGGGTGAGGCTGGTGGCCGAGAAGCTGGCTGAGTTGTGGGGGATGCCTTTCGCCGAGGTCGCCCGCCTCACCACCCGTACTGCTGAAAGATTTTTTGATCTGGTCAAACCATGATGGAAAAGTTACTCATTCTACAAGAAGACGGCGCCACAACCGCCCCCTGAATCTTGAACGCCGATGGCTCTCGATACCGCCCGCAACCTCGTGGCCGATGACCTGGCCGCGATGGAAAAGAAGATGCAGAAGGCCGTGGGCGACGCCTACGATCCCCTGGCTGACGCGCTCGGCGGCCTGGTGCGCAGCGGGGGCAAACGCGTGCGGCCCATGCTCACCCTGCTGGCCGGGCGCTTCTATCCTCCCGACGATCACGAAAAGCTCATCAGCCTGGCTGCGGCCATCGAATCCCTGCACACCGCCACCCTGGTCCACGACGACGTTATCGACGGCGCGCTCCTCCGCCGCGGACACTCCACCCTGAACGCCCGCTGGACCCCGAGCAGCACCATTATGGCTGGGGATTTCTTTTTCGCCCGGGCCGCGCGACTGGTGGCAGAGACGGAACACCCGCGCGTCATTCAGATGTTCGCCCGGGCGCTGGAAGTCATCGTGGATGGGGAATTGCGCCAGGCCTTCAGCGCCCGCGACTGGTCGCAGCCCAAAGCCAGCTACTACGACCGCATTTACGGCAAAACCGCGGCCCTCTTCGAGCTGGCCACCCGCACGCCCGCGATCCTGGGCGGCGCGCCCGAGACTCAGGAAGAGGCCCTGCGTCGTTTCGGCTACCATCTGGGTATGGCCTTCCAAATTGTGGACGACATCCTCGACTTCGTGGCAGACGAGGCCACCCTGGGCAAGCCCGCGGGCTCCGACCTGCGCGCGGGCATCATCACCCTGCCCCTCTACTTCTACATCCAAGAGCCGGAGCGCCAGGCGCAGGTCATCGAGATGATGGAAAGTCGGCCTACGGGCGACCCCATCGTCGACGAAGTGGTGCAGATGGTGCGGGAATCGGATGCGATCGATCAGGCGTTGGAGGAAGCCCGGGCGTTTGTGGATGAGGCCATGGCCGATCTGGAATCGCTGCCCGCCATTCCCGCCCGCGACGCGCTGGCCGACGTGGCCCGTTACGTGGTGGAACGTACGTTTTGACAACGAATTCTCTCGGGAGCAGGTGAATCGTTTCGTTCCAGGAGCGTTGCACCTCGACAGGTGCGACGCTCCTCAATGCGCCCTAACGCTGAAACGCATCCCGCGAAAACGTCTGTTGACAAGGACTCCTTTCTGGTTTAAAATAGAATTGCGGATAGCCCATCCCATAGCATCCCGCCGGACGAAAATCTGGAGGGTTTCACATCGACGACGCTACTCGCCAGATCACTCTCGCCGAATAGCCCGACGCCTGTGTGACGAAGCCATATCGTTTGCACCCCAGCCAACGGCAGTTTTCACAAGTTGGTTTCTGCGAAAAGCCCATGTTTCGGGCGCATATCCTCTAAAACGGCGCTATGTCTCAATGGCATGGCGCTTTTTTTGATAGCATCCAACCAATTCCCATCCCATCATTCTTTCCGGGCTTCCAGTGCCGGAAGCCTCAACATCACAGGAGGTTTTGCTATGGCAGCAACGACTCTCGCAGGGTTTCACAATCGCGTCGCGCGCATCGATCTAACCACAGGCGCTATCACGTATGAACCGGTCGATGACGAGCTGGCCCGCAAATATCTTGGCGGTCGTGGTCTGGGCGTAAAGTACGTGTTCGATCACGGCATCCATGACCCCCTTTCCCCTGACAACATGCTGGCCATCATGACAGGGCCGCTAACCGGCTCCGAGGTGAAGATGAGCGGGCGTCTCAGCGCAGTCACCCGCAGCCCCCTCACCGGCACCATCGCCGACAGCCATATGGGCGGTTGGACCGCAGCCTACATGAAATGGTCCGGCTTCGATGCCCTGCTCATCACAGGCAAGGCGGACCATCCTGTGTATCTGCTATGCAAGGATGGCGAGGTGAGCATTGAGGACGCCAGCGATCTGTGGGGCAAGACCACCCATGAAACCCACAAAGCCCTGATGGAAAAACATCCAGGCAAATATGTGGATGTGATGGCCGTGGGGCCCGCGGCGGAGCATGGCGTGCGCTTCGGCAATTGGGTGAACAAGGATGACCGGGCCTGCGGGCGCAATGGCACGGGCACCGTGGGCGCGAGCAAGAACTTGAAGGCCATCGTCTTCGTAGGCGACAAGAAGAATCAGCCCAAGCCCGCGGACCGGGAGGCGTTCAAAGAGGCGGACAAGAAGGCGCTTTCCGCCATCATGGCCGAGGCCAACATCACCGCGCCGCGCAAAGGCGGTCTCAGCGTCTATGGCACCAACGTGCTCATGAACATCACCGGCAGCATCGGCGCGCTGCCCGCTTGGAATGGCAAGAAGGCGTCTTTCATTTCTGATGATGGCGAAGAGCTCTACGAGCGCATCTCAGGCGAGCGGGTGCGCGAGGAGATTTTGGTGGGCGATCCCACCTGCCACGCCTGCCCCGTGGCCTGCAAGATCGAGGTGGAGGTGCCCGAAGGCAAGTTCAAAGTGCACATGGAGAGTGTCGAGTATGAGTCCATCTGGTCGCTGGGCGCCATGTGCGGCAATGCCAGCAAGGAGGCCGCGGCCTTCATGATCGACCAGGCCAACCGCTTCGGCATGGACACCATCGAGCTGGGCGTGACCCTGTCCATGTACATGGAGGCCTGTGAGAAGGGCCTGGCCGTCAACGGCGAGGTCTTGAACTGGGGCGACGCGGACGCCATGATCGCCATGATCGAAAACATCGCCTACGCCAAAACCGAGGCGGGCAAGCTGCTGGCCTTTGGCGCGGCCGGCGCCGCTGAGAAACTGGGCCATCCAGAACTGGCCATGAGCGTCAAGGGACAGGCCATCCCCGCCTACGACCCGCGCGGCCTCAAAGGCATGGGCATCGCCTACGCCACCAGCAACCGCGGCGCCTGCCATCTGCGGGCCTACACCCCCGCGGCCGAGCTGGGCGTCATGCCCTTTGGCTCCCTCAAGGTGGATCCGTTGGAATGGAAGGGCAAGGGCGAACTGGTCAAGGTCTTCCAGGATATCCACGCCATCTCCGACAGCTTCGACATCTGTAAATTCAGCGCTTTCGCCGAGGGCGTGGATGAATATCTGGAGCAGTACAACACCTTCACCGGCGCCAATCTCACCGCGGATGGGCTGCTGAAGGCGGGCGAGCGCATCTACAACCTGGAGCGCTACTACAACAACCTGGTGGGATTCCGCGAAGGCAGCGACTATCTTCCCGAGCGTTTCCTCAAGGAACCCAGCACCGCACCCGGCTCCGAAGGGCATGTCTGCGAACTCGACCTGATGCTGGAAGAGTATTACAAAGCCCGGGGCTGGGAGAATGCCGTGGTGCCCGAATCCAAGCTCAAGGAGCTGGACATCCTCTAGTTACGACGCCCCCATTTCTTCCCCCGCAAGGCGCTGCTGTTGCCCAGGCAGCGCCTTTTTCGCGCCCAGAAAGAAGGCTCGGCGTGTTTGAGCCCTTGGATCGGCAATAAGGAAGGCGCCACCTATGCCATGTGCGCTGCTAACGACTAAAGTCTGAAGCCGCCGGGAGTGACATCCTGTTCCCTCCGGGAATTTCCTTGACAAAAACAACAGAGGTAGGGTAAGCTTGGGCTGTCAGGTTGGAAAACTTGACAGAGTTGCTGCGACCGACACAATGGCGTGTCTGGCCGCAGCACAAACCCCACCCATAATGCAATAAGCCCGGAGCGCCATAGAGCCTCCGGGTTTCTTTTTACTACATCTCCACCACCGGCGGACTGGTCTCATCCACTGGGCCTTCCACCCAAAAATCGCCATTCGGCGTCACCTCCTTCTTCCAGATGGGCGCGATGTGCTTCAGCCGGTCGATGGCGTAGGCGCAGGCGTCGAAAATGCCATCGCGATGCGCAGCCGCCACCGCGATCATCACCGACGATTCGGTCACCTCCACCCGCCCGATGCGGTGCACAATGGCGATATCCAGCACCTGGGGCCATTTCCGGCGCACCTCGTCGCCGATCGCCGCCAGTTTGGCCTCGGCCATTTCGACATAAGCCTCATACTCCAGATACTCGGTGCGCAGGTCGCCCGTGACGCCCCGCACCGTGCCCGAAAAGAGGACGACGCCCCCCACCTCGGGCGCGGTCACCAACGACGCCACCTCGTCCAGCGACAGGGGCTCCGCGGTCAACCAAAACTTCTTGCGCTCCTCGCCCCCGCCCACAGGCGGGAAGATGGCCACCTCATCGCCATCGTGCAGAATCGCGTCCATGTCCACGAAATCCTTGTTGATGGTGACGTGGAAGCGCCCCCCCCGACCCAAATGAGGAGCTTCCTCGCGGATCACTTCCACCAGGTCGGCCACGGTCGCGCCATCGGGCAGTTCCACTTCCAAGTAAGGGCTTTTGAAGATCTCTCGAAGGGATGCAAAGAGACGTACTCGAACGTTCATGCAGGGTCTCCTGTGATGTGTGGGGTGGGTGATTGGTCTTCGGCGCGGAATTCGCCGCTCTTGCCGCCGCTTTTGTAGAGGAGATGCACATCCTCGATGCACATGGTCTTTTCCAGAGCTTTGGCCATGTCGTAGATGGTGAGCGCGGCCACGGTCGCAGCCGTAAGCGCCTCCATCTCCACGCCCGTCTGGCCCTGGCATTTGACCGTGGCGCGAATGGCGATGCCATTCTCCACGTAGTCAAAATCCACCGCCACCTTGGTGATGAGCAGGGGGTGGCACATGGGGATGAGTTCATGGGTGCGTTTGGCCGCCATGATGCCCGCGACCCGGGCTGTGCCGAGCACATCGCCCTTTTTCACATTGCCAGCCTTGATCGCGGCCAGGGTCTCGGGCTTCATGACCACGCGGGCCGCAGCGATGGCCGTGCGATGGGTGATGGGCTTGTCGCTGACATCCACCATCTTGGCGGCGCCTGTGTCATCGAGATGGGTGAGTTTGGACATAATTCAGTAAATTAAATCGCCGGTGAGGAACGCGCGGGTGCGCGAGTCCTGAGGATGGTTGAAGAAGGCGTCGGCGGTCGCGGTCTCGATGATCTCGCCGTCGAAGAGGAGGGCCACCCGGTGAGCCAGGCGGCGGGCCTGCCAGATGTTGTGGGTGACCCAAACCACGGTCATGCCCCGCTCCTGGTTGGTTCGGCGGATGATCTCTTCGATGATGCGCACGTTGCCGGGGTCGAGATTGGCGGTGGGTTCATCCAGAAAGAGGACCTCGGGGTTCAGCACCAGGGCCCGGGCCAGCGAGACCCGTTGGGCCTCGCCCCCGCTGAGCCGATCCGCGGACTGCTTCGCCAGGTGGGCCAGCCGCACCTCTTCCAACGCCTGTCGGATGGTCTCATGCCCGTTGCGGGAGCCGCGCACTCGCAGGCCGTAGCTCACATTCCCCCACACCGACGCTCTGAGGAGCAGGGGCTGCTGGAAAACGGTGGTCATCCTCCGCCTCAGTTCGATGGGCAGGTTACCCGAGGTGTAAGCCGCGCCATGAAAGTAAACCTGGCCCTGCTGAGGCTTCTCCAGGAAATTGAGGATGCGAAGGAGGGTGCTCTTGCCCGCGCCGCTGGGCCCCACCACCGCGAAGATCTCACCGGGCTGGATGCCCAGCTCGGGGATGTTCAGGGTGAAATGGTCGCCATAGCTGTGCCGGATGGCTTCCAGCCGGAGAATGGGGTCCATGTCATTGCTGGCGGGGATCGAGATGGCCTTGCAGGTGCAGGAGAAGCCAGTTCGCGGAGAAGGTGATGGTCAGGAGAATGATGCCCAGGGCGATGGCCAGGGAGAAGTTCCCTTTGCGGGTTTCCAGCACGATGGCTGTGGTGAGCACCCGGGTTTTGTGCTCGATGTTGCCGCCCACGATGAGCACAGAGCCGACTTCGGAGATGATGGCGCCGAAACCCGCAACCAACGCCGCCAGCACGCCCGACCGGGCCTCGTAGAGCAGGGTGAGCACCACCTGTCGTCGGGTCGCGCCCAAAGAGCGCAATTGCATGATCAGCGCCGAAGGAATGGCCGCGATGGCGGTCATGGTGAAACCGATGATCAGGGGCAGAGCGAGGATGGTTTGGGTGACGATCATGGCTCGCGAGGTGAAAAGCCATCCCAAATCGCCCAAGGGCCCCTGGCGGGAGAGCAGGAGATAGATGGTGAGGCCCACCACCACAGGCGGCAAGCCCATGCCCGTGTAGACCAGAGCCACCACCATGCGCTTTCCCGGGAAATCTTTCAGGCCCAGGAACAGGCCCGCGGGCAGACCCAACAGCGCGCTGATGACCAGGGCCAGGCCGCTGATCGCCAGCGACAGGCGCACGATCTCTATCAGAGAAGGGTCCAGGCTCATGATCAGAGCCAGAGCTTGACGCAGGCCGTTGAGAAAAATCTCCATAGCGACGCTTATTTTACACCGCGCGCCCTATCCCCAACAAACATAACGGTTCAGGCGAACGCACATCTCCCAATCTCCTGTCTCCAACGCCCCAATCCGTTGCGCATGGCGTCGCCAACCGCCTTCCCCACGCGACCAAACAACCATACGACCAATCTCCCCTCACCCATCCAACAACGTCCTCACTTTCTCCAGCAGGGTGAACTTATATCTTGCGCCTTGCAACCATTGTCTGCCGGGCGAGGCTACGACCTCCACCTCATTGCGCCCGATAACATCCTCATCCACGTTCAGGGCAAAGGTCTTGACCAGTTGGGCGATAATGGCGGCTGCGGTATTAAGCTGAGCTTCGGAAGGGGGATCGTTGGTGAAGTTGCCCGCTAAAGCCACGGCCACGCTCTTTCGATTGATATCATCCTTGAGGGTTTGGCCCACCTCGGTTTCCAGGGGTTCAGCCCAATAGCCATCGCCATCCCCCTGCACCAGGAAGTGATAAGGCAGGCCGGGCAGATCGCGGTGAGCAATCACCGCCTGTGCTAGGGTGATAGGGTCGATCGCGGGCGAGGTGACCGTGTGGTGCACCATGACCAGTTGGATTTGCGAGGGCGCGCGGGAGGGCCAAGTTTTGGCGGGATGGCGGGGCATCTCTTCGCGAATGTCCTGGACGCCGGGCGGGGGCGTGAATTCGGCTCCGGGCAGGTCCGATTGCAGGCGCTGCGCCCGTTCCAACAGGGATACAACCTGGGTGAGGAGACCGGGCGTCTGGTCCGCAGCCCGTTTCTGCGCGGGGAAGAGCTGCGCCACGGCCTGCACCTCCTGGCCCGCGGCCTCCGCGGCCGCGATCCGGGGCGAGAGCGCGTCCAACTGCTGGATGACAAGGTCCGCTTCAGCCTCCATGCGCTGGATGGCATCGGGATCGATGTCAGGATTCGAGGCGAGTTGCCTGAGGGTGGCGGATATCTGATTGACGCGGGTGCTGAGGTTGTGCGCCAGCATGTCGTTTTCGATGGCGCGGCCCGCTGGCGCGGTCAGGGGCGTCAACGCCCGCGCCACCGCGTCAGCCCGCTGGGGCGCGATGGCGACGCCCTCTCGTTCGCGGGAGAGGTCTTCCACCAGCTTGCTCACCCGTTCGTAGATGTCGCCGGAGGGAGGTTCAGATGGTTCGGGGGGGGCGGGCGGGCCAGGGATGTCGTTCAGGGCCTCGATGCGATTCATGAGAAAAATGGGATTGCCCTGATTGTCTTCGCCCAAATGCCGAAAAGTGATCCATTTCGAGGCGTGCCCCACCTCGAACAGACACGCCCCCATGACATAGGGATCCTTGACCATCTCGTTGTTGTACCACAGCAGGCTCTGCCAGTATTGCTCTTCGGTGAGGGGCTCCCGCTCGTTGAGCCAGCCCTTATCGGGATTTTCGGAATGGCCGTAGGCCATGGTCAGGCCCGCCTCGGTGATGATGACCTTGAATTTGTCGCCGTATCGTTGATGAATGCCCTCCATACACGTTCGGTAATAGAGCGCAGCCGTGGCCACGTCTGGGCCCGGCTTCAGCGAGGGCCAGCCATATTCGTGAAAGCCGAGGTAGGTGTAAGCTTCCAGGGTGCGGGGGAACCAGTTGAGATAGTGTTCAGGTTTGGTGAAGTTGCCCGCGGCGAAGTTGAAGGCCACGGCCGTCAACCCCTCCTCCTCCAGCCGCTCCTTAAACGCGACCTGAAAGCGGTCATACGCGTCGGCTCGGAGCCGGAATTCGTCATCCACTTCATAGCCAGGAAAGGACGCGGGCCCGCGGATCGCCTCGTTCAGGCTCATCCAGGCGTCGATGAGCAGCCGCCCGTTTTCCCCCACCTCCTTGGCAAGCTGGAAGTCGTAGTCGATGATCTCCTCCGCGAATTCGCGGCCATAGCGTTCGGGCTCGCCGCTATCTAGCCAGAATGCCTGCTGCTGGGGCGTTTTGTAGAGCCGCCCGATGATGAAGGAATCAGGGGAGAGCTCGCGGCGGATGTCGCGCAGCAAGCTCCGGTCTTGGGCGTGGATGAGGATGACGGGGGGTTTGACCTGGCGCAAAGCCTCGCGCATCCAGCGCACGATGGTGTTTTCGATGTAAAAGCCAAGTTTATTCATGTTGAACTCCGAGAAGCGATCGTATGGTCGCTTGTCCTTTTCTTTAGGGCTGGCGATTTCCTGATCCAAATAGCATCTCGCCCACGTAGACCCGCTGGTAGACGCCGGTGCTCTGGGCGATAAAGGAGGCGGTGACGAACCGATCGGGCAGGGTCCAGCGGTCCGGTTTGGGCGGCTCCAGGGGAATGAATTCGGACATGCCAGCCGCGCCCGGCTGAACAGGCTCCGCGCCGGGCCAGGGCGTGTTGTTCGCCACAAGCTCATCGAGCATGGCCTTGGTCTCGGCCTCATTGGCTCCGGCCAGACGATGGACCTCGCAGCCCGCGGCCCGCAGTCGGGCCTCATCCTCGCCGCTGACGCCCGCGGTCCCCCCCACGATGATCACATGCTGGGCCTGTATGGCGTGGGCCACGGAGAAGCCTGTCGTGGGGCGGAAGTGGGCGATGTAATTCTGGGCGTTGCGCCAGTCGGCCTCGGCCCAGGCGTCGCCATGCTCCCAGAACAGCAGGTAGTAGAGGATGGGCTTGCCCGTGCGGTGGCTGAGGATGCGTTTATGCAGTTCATCCTTCCAGCGCGCGCCCCGCAGCCATTGATCGCCCGGACACGTGGTCACTCCCACCTCCTTGTGGCCRACRACGTTCTCAATATCGGACACATTGACCGTGTGCATAAGCCAGGCCACCAGCCGCGCGGTTGCCTCCATCTGWGCGGGCGTAGGTAGCCGGTCCTCGGGMGGTTGGATGGTCCCATCGTAATCCTTGACCAAAAACCGCCCGATGAGGCTGACGCCCAGGCAGTAGTTGTTGGCCGCACCCACGTGATAGGCGCGTGTCTCATGGCGTTGGGTCCAATAGATGGTCCCATCGGCGGCGATGACGTAGTGGTAGCCGATGCCAGGCCAGGGATCCTTGTAGGCGCTGGTCCCATAGACGTGATAGCGGGCGATCTGCTCAACGGTGACGCTTTTGGGCGTGTCGGTGTGGTGGATGACGATCTTGCGAATGGCCTCGGTGCGGTCCTGATAGGGAGGCAGGGTGGGATGACGAGGCAGGCTGTCCACCACATCGATGACGTTGGGCCGAGGGGGGCCGGCGCTGGCGCACAGGTTCACCAGGGCCTGCAATGTAGCGATCTCATGCCGTTGCTGGCTGACCGTGGCCTCCAGCTCGCGGATGCGCTGCTGCAAAGGCCCGATCTGATCGGCCTGGGCTTGCAAGCGGGCGACTTCGGCCTGGAGCTCGGCCACCTGCTGGCGTAACCGGGCCACTTCCTCCGCATCCTCGCACGCAGCCGCCCGATCCAGGATGGTCTGGATATCGGCCAGGAGTTTGTCCTTCCAGCGGACGCCTTCCAGCCACTGGTCGCCCGGCGAGATCACATGCTCGCCCAACTCCTTGCGCCCAAACATGATCTGCGTGACGATGGACCCCAAGCGTTGCTGGCTGATGAGCCAGGCGATGAGCGCGGCCGCGGCYTGGCGCTGCTCCTCCGCAGGCWCCACATCCCSATCRCGGCGAAAATCCCCGGCCARRGCSACSGCGATRCTGTCCGCGTTGATGCGCTTGTTGAGGCTGCTGCYCAGGTTCTGCTGCACGATGCGGGTGAGGGGCTGGGTTTGGTAGATGYGGCCCTCGCCGGAGATGAGGAAGTGRTAGGGCATGCCCGGTTTGTTTTGGTTTACAGCATGTTGCGCCAAATCATGGGGCGAGGTCATGGGGTCCGACATAGTGTGATGGATGACGATGCGACGGATGTCTGCGACCTCGCGCGTGGGCCAACGCTGGCTTTCATGCTGGGGCAGCTCGGCCATGATGTCGTGGATGCCGGGCTTGGGCGCGGCGCCGGGCGGGATAACGGGCGAGACCTGGGCGAGCTCCTTCTCCAGGTCGACGAGCCGGGTTTCCAGGGCCTCCAGCGCCCGTTGCAGATCATCCACATCCTCCAGCGCGGGCGCGGCCTCCTCCAGCGTCATTTTCTCCTGCTCCAGGGCTTCGCTCAAAGCCAGCGCGGCGTCGATCTCGCCTTGAAGGGCCAGCTTCTCCGCCTCCAGGGCTTCCAGTCGCCGCCAGTATTCGGTGAGATCGGGCGCGGGGGGATCCTCTCCACCATCGGTCCACTTCAATCCCAGCGTCAGAGCGTCGCCGAAATCATCGATGACGCCCTGTTTGCCCTTGATATACCATTTATCATCCTCCGACCAGCGGTAGAGGATCAGCGCCCGAATCTTCTGCGAATGCGTTCTGTTCCAGCGGTCGATCTCCTGATAGGCTCGTTTCACCCAACCGGAATTCACATTGGCCCAGGGTTCATCCCCTTGATCGGTTTCGGTAATGTAAACAGGTAAGTGACGCATGGCCGCGGGGATGGCGTTCATAAAATCCTGGTAGGCCCGGAAATGCCAATGATAGGCATCGAAAGGCGGCTGCATCTTCACATCGGACTCGATGAAGCTGGGATCTGTGCCATGGGTATAGGTGTGCAAGGTGATGCCGTCGCATTGACTGGGACCGATGAGCTGCAGCACATCCACAAAGTACTGCACCCAATCGCCATGTTCATTGCCCGGATAGGAAGTCAGGGCGTTCCAGGGCGCGATCGCGGCCACCAGCACCTGGTCATTTTCATGGCCCGGCACGGCGTGGATGGCGGCCCGGACCTTCTTGTAGACTTTAGCGTAGCGTTCGGGGGTAATGGGTTCGCCTTTGGCGTCGGGGCGGATGGGCCGCGGGGGCGACAGGCTCCAATCCCATTGCGCGCCGGGCCATTCGATGGGATGGTTGGGCTCGTTGCCCACGATCCAGATGCGGGCGCCGCTGCTGGCCCCCACGAAGTTGGCGCAGCGCTGCGCAAACGCATCGTAATCCCGCTCGAAGGGGAGCGTACCCACGGGGGCGTAGCCGTTGTTCAAGCGTACAATTACGCCTAGACCTCGATTGGAGAGAAAACTGAAATCCTGGCCCGAACGGTCGTTGGGGTTGCTGCCGATGGCTGTGGTCACCACGACCCAGCCGGGGACGCCACGCCCCAACATGATCTCCTCCCCGCCGGGATCATGGAACCCGTACAAATACTCGCTGTCGAAAAGGGGACGCGCCATGGTGGTCTCCTGCTATGAAATCGCGCTGGCTTGATCTGCGAAGCTGCTCTCGACATCAACGTTGGCCGAGGCCATCAAAAGGTTAAAAGTGAAAAAAGGATAGGCTGTTGCGAAGTAGCCGACTGTGAACTGTGAACTTAGAACGGACTTACGCAT
>DUEQ01000505.1 GCA_011192085.1 Caldilineae bacterium | reverse complement strand
GCTTTGAAATCCTTGGTGTGCTTCGTGTCTTTGTACCTTTGTGGTGATTGAAGTTGGGAACGTTAATCGTTACTTTTCAAAACAACCTTACAGGCACCGCGTGGTCCAACGCGATCTCCTCCAGGGTGACGCGGCAGACGTAGGCCCGCACCTCCACACCCGCTTCGGCCGCCTGGACGAGGGTTTGGGTGAAGATGGGATCGAAGTGCGCGGCTGGGGCGAAGGCGATGGCGTCATCTCGCTGGATAATGAAGACCACCGCGGCCCGCTCGCCCTGTTCCAGAATGTGCAGCAACTCCCGCAGATGACGGCTGCCTCGGGCCGTGGGCGCGTCGGGGAAGTAGGCGACGCCCTCCTCCACCAGGGTAACCGATTTCGTCTCCACCCAACACACGCCCTCCGGCCCCTCCAGACGAAAATCCAGCCGGCTGTCGCGATAACGCACTTCCGGCTGGATGGCATGGCAGGGGAATTCGGACAGGCGGCCCGCGGCCACGGCCTCCGCGAAGATGGGGTTGGGCAGTCGGGCGTCGATGGAGACCAGGGCCTCAGGCATCTGCACCAGCTTCAGGTCGTAGGGCGTCTTGCGGTTGGGGTTGGCCGCAGGGTGGAGGTAGATGGGGCGCCCAGGCGCGAAGAGGTCGTCCAGGCGGCCCGAGTTGGGCACATGAGCCCACGCATCCTGACCATCCACCCGCACCGTGGCCCGAAAGCGGTTATCCCGGCGCAGAAAGCGGGCCGGAATCAAGGGCTGCGGATGTTTCATTGGGTTGATTCCAGGGCCTGGAGCAGCTCGCTGGGATCGAGGGGCAGACGCTCCACCTCGCAGCCCGCATCGGTCAGCTCGTGGAGGGTCTCCTGGGGATGGACGCCCACAAGGCTCACCTTGAGGGCCTGAGCCGCGTCCGAGGTCTGGAAGCCGAAGGGGATGTCGTTTTGGGCCAGGCGTTCGGCCAGAAGGGAGAGATAGACCCAGGTTTCAGGCCATGCGGGGTCCGAGAAGAGGACGTAGCGGGCGAAAACCCGATCCTCGGGCAGGGGGGCGGGGAAATTCAAGATGACCTCATTCCGGCCATCCAGGAATGCAGGTCCAGCCACCCGCAGGTCGCTACTATCCCGCACGATGTACGCGCCCGCGGGCAGGTTGGAGAAGCGATACTGCTCATCCGCGCCCACGACCTGCGTCTGCACCACCTCATGCTCGTCAAGAAGGACCAGTGTGTGGCCCCCGCCGCCGGGCACGCGGCCGCGAAGGAGGCTATATGCGGGCGTCTCCCCTTCCTCGGCCACGGTCCGCAGGAAGGTGATGTCGAAGGAGTGATAGAAGAGGGTATTGCCTGGGCCTTCATCGGGATGCGCGGTGTGGAGGTTGATGACTCGGTCCGAAGGCGCGCCCATGCCTTCTACGCTGCACACCTGCCATTTCCACATAGGGAAATTCGCGCCGGGGTCGGGCGGCGCTTTCTCGATGGTGACGGTGTCGCTTCCCCCATCCCATGAGATGGTGAACAGGCTGCCGTAGAGGCGATTGCCCTCCTCATCCACCGCATCGATGAAGATATGATGCCGACCGCCGTTCTCCTCGGGAGTAAGGTGATGCACCCGAATAACCTTCCAGTAAACCTGGCCGGGCTCCACCGCAGCGGGGATGATCTCGACGCCGTACGCCTCAGCGTCATTGATGACATCAGTCATGGTTGGCTCCGTTCTCAAATGGCGTTGGTTCGGCTTGCGAAAGCAACTCAAAGTCAACGTTGGCCGAGACCATCAGGAAGGGAAAAGTCAAAGGTGAAAAAGGAAGGTCGTTGCGGAGCAGCCATCTGTGAACCGTGAAATGTGAACTTAGAACGGACTTACGCATCATGCATTTCCTTTTACGAACCTGGCCGCCCGCGCCAGAAAGGCTTTTCACAGGTTTCCTTCGGTGGCGGCGGCCCCATTCGCCAGTCGTCTGGCCAGCTCCAGCAGGTCGCCGCGCAAGTCGATGATCTCACATTGGGCTTCTTGCAGCAGAGCAACAACGCTCTTCGGGATGCCGTCGCCCAGGAGAACGACAGTCTGTGCAAATTGAGCTTCGGTGAGGCTGAACCCGGCCGGGCCCGCGGGCTGGGTCGCCATCCAGGGCGCGACCAGGCGCATCAGTTCGGGCGCGAGCGCGTCATCGGCCATGTGCAGCAGATAGTAGCGATCGAGCGATTTTGCCGGGGTTTCGGCGATGGGGGCGTAGAGCAGGTCCACCGTGACCCCCTTTTCACCATCCAGCACGATGTCCGCCACGCTGATCTCGTCGCCAATGGCGACCTTGTACGCGCCCGGTCCCAATCTCTCGAACGCATATTTCCCATCCACATCGCTTTGCGTCGTGGCGATGACCTCTCCCTGAAAGTGAAGTGAGATGGTCGCGTGGGGGGTGGGGCGATCGGCGGCGTCGTGAACCCGGCCCGAAATGCGACTATGGCGGGGTTCGCCGCCCGCGCCCACCCGCAAAGGCGGGGCTTCTGTCACACTTTTGCCGTCGGTCTCCAGCCCAGAGAGGATGTCATCGCCCAGTTCGACGCGGTAGCGGCCCGCGGGCAGGTTCGTGAACCGATACTGGCCGTCCTGGGTGAGTTCACCGTGGCGGATGAARCCRTAGGTCTCGGAAATAAGCTTGATGGCCCGTTGCTCGCCGCCCGCGCCCTCRACGCGACCCACGATCGCGCCCATGAGAGGRAAGAGGAGAGTCACCTGTTCTCGRCCATCCAGATGCAGTTCGGTGGCGATGAGGCCCACGCCCGTCAGTTCGACATCATACACGCCCGGCCCGAGATGCKCGAACGCGAAGRCGCGGGCGTGGTTCAGAGTCGTTTCCGCCGCCTTCTGCCCATCCTTCCACAGCGCCACAGCCTGGCCCGCGCGACCCCCAGGCACGCTGCCGCGAATCGCGCTCTCCCGCCCCCCTTCGCCCACGGGCAGAAGCTGGAAATTCACTTCGTAGGTGATGGGATTGCCCTCGCGGCCGGGCACGTTCGCGGTCTCCAGGCCGTCGGCGATGTCGCTCTCATAGTCGCCCTGCACGACCTGGATCATGAACGCGCCCTTCGTGTGGATGAATTCGTAGTAGCCATCGGGCTTGAAGGGATCGCGGCCCGTCTGCGTGCGGGGGAACTGCGTCCCCGGCGCTGCGTGCTCCCAACGCATCTCCAGCTCGACGCCATTCATGCCCTCCCCGGCCGCGTTCAATACCCGACCATAGAACATCTCCCGGTTGCCCGTCTCCTCGGGCGGCAAGAGGCGTTTCTCCACGAGCATGTAGCGCATGGTGGGGGGCGGGGCTAGGATCAGGTCCTGGCGCGCCACAGGCGCTTCGGGCGTGACCGCGACCTCCGCGGACGCGCCTTCGGTGGTGAGCGCATAGGTTCCGGCCAGCGCGGGATGGAAGGTGAATTCGCCCAGGGCGTCTGTCTCTACAGTCTGATGGAGCACGCCGTGACGTTGGATGTGGACGGGCATCTCGGGAAGCGCGAGACCATCCTCATCCTGCACCTTGCCTGCGATCTCGTACTGGCCAGGCGGGTCGATGCCCTTCACGTCGATGACGTCCACATCGCCCGGCGTCAAAGTGATGTCCCGGGCGACGGGCCCCCACCAGGGGACGAAAAGATCATAGACGCCGGGCGCGGCCGTCAGCTCGAAATGGCCCGCCGCATCGCTCTCGTCTCGGGCCATGGTGACGCCCTGCGCGTTGCGCAATTCCAGAGCCACGCCCGCCAGGGGCCGCCCCTGCGCATCGGTGACCGCGCCCGTGACCGCGGCCGCATCCCCTTCGGGCCGCAGTTCGTGACGGATCTTCGCGGGCGTGTCCTTGAGCAGTTGCACGATGGGAAGCTGCCCATCCAGCCCGAATTGCAGATCCCACGCGTGAGTGTACCAGGACATCTGGTCCCAGGTGGGGTTGAAGTCGCCCAGGGGCTTGGAGGCCAGCAGCCAGGTGCAGACCGAGAAATACCAGGGCGGAGCTTCATCTTGCAGGAATTTGACGATGCTCATCTGCCATTCGGCCTGCGTGGTGGGATTCACCTTAGCGTAGCGATTGTCGTCGCCCCAGCCCACCACGGGCCCGCCCTCGGTGCTGATGATGGGGATGTAGAAGCCCAAGGTTTCGTACATGAGCTGGCTAAAAAATTCCCACGCCCGAAAGCAGGAGGCATCGTCGAAGATGGTGTGTCCAGGGTTCTTGTTGGCTTCACGAATGGCGTTGATCGCCTCCAACGAGCGTCCGTCCCAAGCCCAACGGTTGAATTTATCGTAATTCTCTCGGGAGATGGGAATACCCTGTTCCTGGATCGCCTCCCAGGAGAGATGGCTGTATTGCCACGCGGCCAGACGTTCGTACTCCTCCTGAGTCAAGGGTTGCCCCTCTTGATTGACAGGGTCGTAGGGATAGTCCAGAGGATGGTTGAGGGTGTAATTATGGATGGCCAGCCACGCGCCCTTCTCGAAAATGTCGATGCGTCCCCGCTCGACGACTTTGGCCAGGCCATTGTCTTTGGTTCCGGGGGCCATGGCCGGGAACGCGGGCAGGCCGCCCATGCCCTGAATCGCGTCCGCGTCGTAGATGAAGTTATCCACGACGATATCCAGCCAGTTTTCGGGACGATGGTTATCCTGCCATTCCGCGGGCAGGTCAGGCTCGTTATTCGTCTCGAAATAGCGCACGCCCGCGTCGATAAGCCGCCCGATGGCGTCGATCTCCCGCCCGCCGATGTGGCCGGGATTGGGGCGTT
This sequence comes from Caldilineae bacterium, assembly GCA_011192085.1. Taxonomy (GTDB): domain Bacteria; phylum Chloroflexota; class Anaerolineae; order J102; family J102; genus M2005. The sequence goes on along the minus strand of DUEQ01000505.1, from coordinate 10,772 downwards.
CACGATAGACGCGCACCACGGGCATGATGCCGTTATCGAGCAGCGCGCGGCAGAGTTCGATGGAGGAACCGCCCCCGTCATCCAGCAGCTTCACCCACTTGATCTGCATCGCCTTGAGCTCATCGATCCAGAATTGCAGATCTGCGCCCGTGGGATGGTATACGCTCGCGGACCAGTGCACGCCGCGGCCATTGTCTTGTGGGGGACGGGGATAGTCGGAGATGGGCTTGGGAGCCATGGTGGGGGTTCTCCATTGTAAAGGAGGAATGATTGTTCTGCAAAAGCTGGCGATCCCCGGGATACAACGCGAACTGGAGATGCGTTGCAAGTGGCAAGTCGCAGATGGCAAGTCAACTTGCGCAACTCCACCTGCCACTTGCGACTTGCGACCATCCTTCTCTTCGGTGTCCGCGGACCGCATCTTCGTCCCCTCATTATAACCCCCTGGTTCAGGGCAGACAAACCGCTTAAGCGCTGGCCGGGCGAACTCGGGCGCTCCGGGCGTTCCGCTCCGACACAACGCCCCCACGCCCTAAACGCCCCTGGCCAGCGCCAGCTCCGCTTCGCCCGAGGGGGGAAAGCGGGTCACCTCGCCCGATGTGGACCGCAGCGTCATGAAGAAGCGCAACGCGTCCTCGCGATTCAGGTCCCCCCCCACATGCTTCAATCCAATGGCGAATTCCGCCACCTTCTCGCCCAGCGCGCAGGACACCGGACCCACGCTCACCTCCGAGCCATTCTCCAGTCGGGAGAGAAAGGCCGTGCTCTGGTCACGCCCCAAGCGCACGAGATACTCTCCCCCGTCCGAACGCAAGCGCAGCTCTAGCGCGAAGTTCGCCACCGGCGCGACAAGCTCCACCCGCAGGTAGAGGTGATCCGCGTCGTTGGCATACCGTACGGCCTGGACTACACTCCCGGCCTGCTGCATGGTCCCCATTGATGCGCTCGAGCGAAGGACCTGAGCCTGGCTCCAGTACAGGGTGGGGTCGGGCGCGGCCATGAGCCTGGGCGTGAAGAATCGTCGGGGCGGAGGCGGCTGTTGGACCATGCCCGTGATGGGATGAGCCAGCTCCTCAGGGGGGAGGATGTCCATGCTCCGGTAGGCCGCGGTTAGATAATCGCGAAAGAGTTGATCGAAGAGTGCGTCCTGGGCGCTGCTGTTGCGGTGGGAATACCACCAAAACCAGTCGGAGCCCTCGGCCGCGAAGAGATAATTCTGCACCAGGTGCAGGGTGACGGGATCGGGATGCGCGTCCTCCTGCCAGACCGCGTACGCGTCCCGCAGGTCGCGCAGCCGCGACCAGGCCGCAAGATGCTCGGGATCGCCCATCCAGGTGGTGAAATCGCCCATGATCCAGCTCCCCGACGCCAGATGGTCGATGACATCGGCGGGCGGGTGCTGGCGTAGATGGTCGCTGGGCAGGACAGGCGTCAGGTTAGGATGGGAGGTGAGGCGGGCGTAGAACTCGTTCAGGAAGAAATCGCCGTTGTGTTCATAGTATTCCCACGCGTTTTCGCCATCCAAAATGACGGTGATGAGCCCGTCCTCCCGATCGCCAAAGGTCCGGGCGATGCGATCCAGCCGCACGATCATGTCCTCCGCGGCCTGGGCAGCCGGCAGATGCTGATAGACAAAGCCGATGCGGTCGGAGAGGTCGTGGTCGCGGAAGAGGATGGCCAGGTCACCCTGGGGCGTGGTCACCCGCCAGGGATGGTAGAGGAGGTCGCCCCGCCGCACCAGGCCGCTCTCGTCTCGCTCGAAGTACACATCCAAGCTCTCGCCCAGGATGGCCTCGTCGGTGGCGAGCCAGGACAGGCCCGCGCTCGCGACCAGAGGCAGGATCTCAGGCGCGACCGCGCCCTCGCTGGGCCAGAGGCCCGCGGGCTTCCGTCCCATGATGCGGGCGTGTTTCTCCACCGCCCATTGCAGCTGCGTCCGCGCGTCCTCCTCGGCCCGGAAGGGCGGGTCGGGAATGGGCAGGCCCGGACTCGGGCGCTGGGCGATGCGGCTGTCCACCAGCAGGGGCAGGATGGGGTGATAGAAGGGCACGGTGATGAGTTCGAGCTGGCCCGCCTCGCCCAATTCCCGATACGCGGGCAAGACCCGGGCCATGATCTCCCGGTGCTTCGCCATGAGCTTTTGGGCCTCGGCCACGGTGAAATCCCGCCCCTTGCGCACCAGTCCAGCCAGGAACGCGTCCTCCTCCAGCAGGTTGGGGTCGGTCCAGGCCAGGTTGAACCACACCAACAGGTCGCGATAGGTTTGGGCCGAGAAGTAGTCGGGATTGAGGCGGGCCAGGTGGCGGCGGTCGAGGATGGCCTGGTAGGGCGGGTATTGGGCGATGATGGCGGGATTGATGCTGAAACCCATGTCCAGCAGATAGTGCTTCTCATCCGGACTGAACCAGGCCCGATCCGCGAGCTGCATCAGCCGATCCACCAGCCGTCCGCTGGCATAATCCTCCAACTGCTCAGCCAGGGAGGGCGTCAGGGTGAAGGTGACGCGCATCTCGGGGTGGCGGGCCAGGACCTGGGCCATGTGCAGGTAATCCTTGACCGCGTGCAGACGCACCCAAGGCAGGATGGCGACATCGCTGCCGGGCTGACGATAGAGGGGTTGATGCATGTGCCAGATAATAGCTACATCCATACACGTGTCTCCCTCGAACGCATGTGAGTTTCCCCTTTGGAACCCGGTCTCTGGCGGTGTGTGTTCAGGAAAGGGCCATCAGTCATCGGCGCATCAGAGTCAACCGGGCGACGTACAGATTCCCCACGGCATTCAGCACACCGATGACTGATGACTGGTCTATGGTTGACCTGGCGGCATGATTTATGCCAGGCCACGGATGGCTCTCCATACCCGTTCGGGGTAAAGGGGCAGCCTGCGCACCCACACGCCCGTGGCGTTGTGGACCGCGGTGACGATCGCGGGCGCAGCGCCGTCCATGGCCAGCTCGGCCACCGACTTGGCTCCGAAGGGCCCATTGTCCTCATTGGTCTCCACGAAGACGACGTCGATGGGAGGCGCATCATCTACCAAGTAGGGATGATAGTCCTTGATGGTGGCGTTGACCAGCTTGCCCATTTCGTCGAAGACCATCTCTTCGCTCATGACAAAGCCCATGGCCTGAAGCACGCCGCCTTCCACTTGCCCCGCGGCCGTAACGGGATTGATCACGCGTCCGATATCCGCGGCGACAAAGAAACGATCCACCGTCACTTGCCCCGTCCAGGTGTCCACGGTTACCTCCGCGAAGGAGGCCGCGGTGGGAGGGGGGCTTACGTAGCTCATGTGGGAGCCGGTGGCCATGATCTGATGCTGGTCCATCTGGTGGGTGCTGATCATCCCCACATCCCACAGGCTGACGCTGCGACCATCGGGCGCGAAGACCTTGCGGTCGCGCAACACCAGGCTGTCGGGATCATCCACCTCCAGCAGCTTGGCCGCGAACTCCTGGATCTGCCGTTTCACCTTTTCGGCCGCGTTGCGCACCGCGCCGCCGCTGATGTAGGTGGTGGAGCTGGCGTACGCGCCCGTGTCGAAAGGCGTGAAGTCTGTGTCGGAGGAGTAGACCACGATGTCCTCCAGGGGGACCCCCAGCACCTCCGCGGCGATCTGGGCCAGGATGGTGTCGGAGCCTGTGCCGATGTCGGTGGCGCCCACGGTGAGGAAGAAGGCGCCGTCATCCCACATCTTGATGGTGGCCGCGGCCATATCCAGGCCGGCAATGCCCGACCCATGCATGGTGGTGGCGAAGCCGATGCCCTTGCGATAGCGGCCCGTCTGGTTGGCGTAGGCCTTGCGCTTGGCGTAGAAGTCGGTCACCCGCAACCCGATGTCGAGACACTCTTCGATGGCGCTGGTGGTGAGCGCCTGCTCGTAGCCCTCGCGGCCTTCGCCCAATTTCTTGGCCAACAGCATGGGTTCGCCCACCTTCAGCAGGTTGTTCCGCTTGAATTCCACCACATCCAGTCCCAATTTCTCCGCGATCTCGGCCATGATGACCTCGTAGCCATATTGGGCCTGGGTGGCGCCATAGCCGCGGAACGCGCCTGTGGGCGGCTGGTTTGTGTACACCGCGTCGGAGATGAAGCGGGAGTTGGGCGCGTTGTACAGGGTCAGGCCTTTGAAGCCGCCCACCATCTGCACGGTGAGGGCGTGGGCGCCGTACGCACCCGTGTCGCCGAGGAAGTAGAGCTGGGCCGCGGTGACCTTGCCATCTTTCACGCCCACCTTGTAGCGTACGATGTTGGGATGCGAGCTGCGGGAGGAGTAGAATTCCTGCTTGCGGCTATATTCCAGGCGCACGGCCCGTCCCGTGCGCACGGTGAGCATGGCGCACACATCCTCCAGGATGATCTCCTGTTTGTTGCCGAAGCCGCCGCCGATGCGAGGTTTGATCACGCGAATGCGTTTGGGGTCCACACCGATGAGGGGGGCGATGATACGGCGGACGTGGAAGGGCACCTGGGTGGAGGTGTAGACCACCAGGCGATCATCTTCATCCCACCAGGTGATGGTGACGTGGGGCTCCAGGTGGACGTGCTGCTGCTTGGGCGTGTAGTATTCGGCCTCATGCACGTAGTCGGCCTCGGCGAAGGCCTTGTCCACGTCGCCCACCTCGGCTTCAATGTGGAAAACGATGTTGCGCTGCGCGTCGTAGATGCCCTCGGTGTCCTCCTCGTCGTGGATGACAGGCGCGCCCGGCCGCATGGCCTCCAGCGGATCGATAACGTGGGGCAGCGCCTCGTATTTCACCTTGATCAAGCGAAGGGCTTTCTCGGCCAGCTCGGGGGTTTCCGCGGCCACCGCGGCCACCCGATCGCCCACGTGACGCACTTTGTTGTCGAACATGACTTGGTCGTAGGGCGGAGGCTGGGGCGGACTCTGGCCGCCGCTGGCGTATTTGATGCGGGGCACGTTCTTGTAGGTGAGGACGGCGTGGACGCCAGGTAAGGCTTCAGCCGCGCTGGTGTCGATATCGATGATGCGGGCGTGGGCGTGGGGGCTGGTGAGCAGGGCGGCGTACAGCATCCCATCCACATACTTGTCGAACGCGTAGACGGGACGGCCCAACACGAGTTTGCGCGCGTCCACTTTGATCTCAGGCTTGCCCACGACTTCGGTTGCGGGCATGTCGGGCGGGGTGATGACCACGGGGGGCAGGGGCTTCAAGTCGCCATCGGCCCGGCGATAATCCTCGGGCAGAGGCGCATCGGCCGCGGATTCCTCTTCCGTGAGGAAGAAACGCAGGGGTTGCAAGGGGCCGGTGTCCTCGCCGCGCAACTTGCGAGCGGCCCTCAGCACCGCGTCATTGGTGCGCACATAGCCGGTGCAGCGACAGAGCACGCCGCTCATGGCCTCGCGCACCTCCTCCACCGTGGGGTCGGGGTTGCGGTCCAGCAGGGCCTTGGCGGCCATGATCTTGCCGGGAGTGCAGAAGCCGCACTGCGCGCCGCCGGTCTCCATGAAGGCTTCCTGGATGGGATGAAGTTCACCATTCTGGGAGAGCCCTTCGGTGGTCTGAACGCTTTTGCCATCCACGTCAACAGCCCGGGTCATACAGCTCCGCACAGGCTTGCCATCCACGAGCACAGTGCAGATGCCGCAGTCGCCGGTGTCGCAGCCCTGTTTGACGCTGAAGTATTTGTGGTCCCGCAGGACGTGAAGCAGCATGTCCCGGCTGCCCACGGTCCAGGTCTGGGGGGAACCGTTGATGGTCAAGGTGATCTGGGTGGGAGTGCCACGCATATAAAATTGCTCCTGGATTGAAATAGGGTCCAATGTCCAATGTTCGATGTCCAATGCCGTTGGCGACTTCGGCAGGGGTGGTGTGCACCGGTTTGCAGGCCGCAAGTAACGTCGCYCTACCTGCTRCCTGCCGCTTGCCGCTTGCTCCTTCCCGCCTGCCGCAATTGCTTCAGGACTCGTCGTTTTGGGGAAATGGGKATGGCGAGCGATCTCACGAAAGGCATCGTTCCAGAGCGTCTCGGCTCAAGACTTTGGCCATGGCCCGGCGATATTCGACGGAACCCAGGTAGTCGGGCCGAGGATCGGTTTCCACGGCGATGGCTTCAGCCACGGCCCCGATGATCTCGGGCGTGAGTCTCTGCCCCACCAGGGCCTCGGGGGCTTGGGCCAGGTCTGCAGTATGTTTCCAGACGCCGGTTAGGGCCACGCGGGCCGCTTTGACCTGCTCGCCATCGAACTCGACGACCGCGACCGCTCCCACGATAGGCATATCCAGCTTGGTGCGAGCGACGTCGGCCACGCCCCAACGCAGGTTCTCGGCCTCAGGGGGGATGAGCAGGTCGGTGGAGCGGCCTTCGGGGCGCACTTCGCGGCGCATGTAGTGGGCGTAAGAGGCCATCTCGCCACTATCGAAAAGGACGTAAGCGTCCCAGGCCATGAGCGCGGCGGCCCAAAGGGGCCCGCGGTCGGGCGAGAGCGCGGCCCGGCGGATGCTAACGTCGTTGCGCTCCTGCCAGGAATAGCTGCGCCGCAGGACTTGTTTCAGCAGCTCGGGCGCGTTGGCCGCGTCCACGACGCTCTGCAAGGGCGCGTCCCCTTCCAGGCGGAGGAAACCGGCCTCGGTTTGGGGTAAGGTGAGGGTGAGGGTTGAGGTAGACATGGAAAGACTCCTAAGATGGGGATGGGTGGCAGAAAATGGGGTTAGGGGTTTTCTCCACCCTTTTCCGGCGCCAACATCACCGCACCGCTGGCCCGGCGTTCGGCCATCCAGCCCTGACGCCCATTCCAGTCCACATACCACCACACCAGGCCGTCGGCCAGTGCGGGGCCGTGGAGAATGCGGACTCTCGCGCCCGCGGGTACAAGCGCGATGCGATCACTGGCGGGTTTGTCCTTGTAACCGGGGGTCTTGCGCAGATTGACGGGACCGTTGTTCACATTGACAGCCACATCGCCCGGCTGGAAGGTCCATCGGCCCGGCGCGGGCGTGGGCAGGTCGGGCGGGAGCGCCACCGCCAGGGTGGGGGTGGTCGGTAGTTCGGGTGCAGGGGTGGGGGTGATGGTCGGCGTGGGCGTGGCGGTGACGGGCGGCGTCCAGGAGCGATCAGGCGCGGCGCCGATGTTTAGCGCGCCCGCGATCTCGGGCAGGTCCATGGTGAACAGGGTGAGGGTGATGGCAACGAAGAGGATCAGCGCCAGGATCACGCCGGTGATGTTGGGGTGGTTGTTGGCGAAACGATGCATGATTACAATACCATCTTCTCCCCCTCGGCCTCCGCCAGGCTCGGACGGTCCACGGCGTAGGGGTTGGCGTCCAGCGGCGCGCGTCCGGTGATGAGATCGGCCAGGAGACGGGCGCTCGCGGGCGTGGCCATGATGCCGTGGCCGCTGAAACCGCTGATGACCCATAGGCCGGGACGATCGGGGACCGGGCCGATGAGGGGGTTGTGGTCGGGGCTGACGGTGTATTGGCCCGCGTGGAGGAAGATGTTGTCCCGCCTCAGGGTCTCGGCCACATCCAGCCAGAAGGGATTGAGGCGATAGACGCCTTCCATGACCCGGAAGGTGAAGTTTGGGTCGGGGCTGACGTGGCGTTGAGGAGGCGAGGGGACTTCAGGTTCGGCCCAGGCCAGGGCCGCGCCCGGTCCTTCGGGCCGCCAGTGCGCGCCCGCGTCCTCATCGATGGTCATGGGCGCCCAGTGGGGGATGGCGTCATGCGCGCCGATGACAACGCGGTGGCGGCGGATGGGCGCCAGAGGCAGATCGACCTCCGCGGTGCGAGCGAGTTTGGCGGTGAAGGGTCCCGCAGCCAAGACGACCATATCCGCCTCCCACGCCGCTTCCTTCGTGCGCACGCCCTGCATCCGGCCCCCGCGGGCGATCAGGTGCAGGACCTCGGTTTGGAGATGGAAGTGGACATCGTAGCGCCCAGCCGCCTGCTTGAAGCCGAGCAGGATCTCATGGGCCGACACCCACCCATCCCGCTGACGGAAGGTGGCCGCGAGGGCTTCGGCTGCGAGGTAGGGAAAACGGCGATGGAGTTCCTCGCCTTCCAGATATTCGACATCGTCCAGGCCGTGCGCGTGTTGGAATGCCACCCGCTCCCTCTGGCGGGCCGCGGTAGCCTCCTCGCTGGTGACGAAGAGATAGCCTTGCTGATGGAAGTCGATCTCATGGCCGGGCAGATGGAGCTGTTCCTGGAAGGTCTCATAAAATGCCAGGCTCTCCTTCATGAACGCGATGTTGGCGGGGTCGGAGAACTGGGCGCGGACGGCCTGGAGGGAGGCCGCGGTGGTGAGGGAACCCAGCGTGATCTCCCGCTCCAGCAGGTGGACCTGAAAACCGGCCTTGCCGAGGAAGTAGGCGCTGGCGACGCCGACGATGCCGCCGCCCACGATGAGGATGCGGGCCATGGGGGCAATCATACTGGTTTGGGCGGGAAAGGGCAAAAAACAGCTCCGGGGCGGGTCTCGTATCGGGTTGCATGGAGGATCAGAAACCAGTAGACTGGGGTCGAAAACGTATGCACATGCTTTTGATCCCCGCCTGGTTCATGGATTTTTGGAAACGAGGGTATGTCCAGCTCACTGCGCACATCTGGAAATGCATACTCCCTCCCCACAGCCTACCTGCCCGCGTATGCGGCGCTGGCGTTGGCCGCGGGGGTGACCGCGGGGTATGGGGCCATGGCGCAGGATTGGTTTGCGTGTGCGGGCCAAAGGCTGTCGCCCGATCCCATCTGGCTGCTGGCTCCGGCCATCCTGCTGACCCCCTTGCTATGGCTGGGACGCCACCGACGCCGGGTTCTGGTTCCGACAGTGGCCGTGATCTTCCTGTTGCTGGGGGCCTGGCGCTATCTCTCCCATCCCTTCCAATCCTGTTTCCCCCCCGATGCACTGGTGCATCACCACGCGGAGGACTCCTATGGCCGCCCGCGGGTGATGGAGGGCGTCATCGTCAGCTACCCCGTGGTGCGGGAGCGCGGCGCGCAGTACATCGTGCGGATGGAGGCCATCTGGGATGGGGAGGAGAAGCTGCCCGTGAGCGGTCGGGCGCTGGTGCGCAGTGATGACGCGGGATTCGACTACGGCGACCGGGTGAAGGTGCGCGGGGTCCCCATGGAACCGCCCGTGCTGCCGGGCTTCGACTATCGCCGCTACCTGGCCCGCAAGGATGTGCACACCCTCATCCGCCGAGCGGAGCTGCACCTGCTGGCCGAGGATCAGGGGAATCCGTTGCTGGCCGCGCTGTACGACGTGCGGGACCGGGCCAGCGCCCTGCTGAACCAGCTCATGCCCGAACCCTACGCGGCCCTGGCCAACGGCATGATCCTGGGCATCGAAAGCGGCATCCCCCGCGACCTCTACGAGCAATTCAACCTGACGGGAACCTCCCACGTCATCGTCATCAGCGGCTCGAACATCGCCCTGGTCTCGGCCATCCTGCTCCTCCTATTCTCCGCAATCGCCCGCGGGCGCAAAACCATCGCGGCCATCTTCACCCTGGCGGGCATCGGCCTCTATGTGCTCCTGGTGGGTGCGGACGCGGCCGTGGTGCGGGCGGGGATCATGGGCGGGCTCTATGTCATCGCCATCGCGCTCAACCGCCAGAGCGCGGCCATCATCTCCCTGTTCATCGCCGGACTGGTCATGCTGCTGATCAATCCCCTCACCCTGTGGGATGTGGGATTTCAGCTCAGTTTCATGGCCACCCTGGGMCTCATCCTCTTCAGCCAGCCCCTGCAGGCCCGCTGGGACCGCTGGACGGGCAAACGCCTGCCCAGCATRGCCAACAACCTCCTGGCTGAGGGCCTGCTCATCACCCTGGCCGCGCAGATCACGACCATGCCYCTGGTGGTGCATTACTTCGGGCGACTCTCCATCATCTCCTTCCTGGCGAACCTGCTCATCATCCCCGCGCAGCCGCCCATCCTCATCGCGGGCGGGCTGGCGATCCCCCTGGCTGCGATCTTCCACCCCTTAGGCCAGCTCATCGCGCTCATCCCCTGGGGCAGCCTGTGGTGGACGGTGTTCGTGGTGGCGCGGATGGCTGCGATCCCGTGGGGGTCGATGGAGGTGGGCGCGTTCGGGCGGATGCTGGCCGGGCTGTATTACGCGCTGTTCCTGGCCGGATTCCTCTGGTGGCTCTTGCGGCAGGAGCAGGGCGCGCGGGAGCTGATCCCGCCCGCGTACCGCCCGGCCCTGGTGAACGCGGCCCTGGCCGCGGGCCTGGTCATCCTGCCGCTGTGGCTGGGAGCGACCGCGTGGGCGTCCCGGCCCGACGGGCGGTTGCACGTGCGCCTGCTGGGACTGGGCGAGCGTGTCGCCTGGCATCTGACCACGTCGTCGGGAAGGCGCATCCTGCTGGTCACGAGCATCCCGAAGGACGCGCCCCTTGATGACATCCTTGCCAGCCTGCCGAAAGGAACGCGTCCGCTGGACCTGCTCATTCTGGAAACGCCTGAGGCAACGCTCAATCTCCCCATCCGGGCCCTCCTGCCGCCCGACGCAGCGATCCAACCAGGCACAGTCTTGCGTTTGGATGAGGATGCGTCGCTGACTCTGACGGCCGCGCCCCCAGGCGAACCTCGGCTCTTCCATCTGGTCTATAACGATTTCGCCATGCTCCTGCCCCTGACTAACAGCCAGGATATCCAAGCCGACTGGCTGGCTCGCGGCATCCTGACCCCGGTTACTTTGCTGGTGACGCCCTGGCCCGGCGCGGGGGCGTGGCCGCACCCCGACCTCCTGACCGCGCTCCGGCCCCAGGTCATCCTCCAGCCCCAAAACACAACCTA